>JBEKLK010000283.1:0-4903 GCA_050010235.1 Rhizomicrobium sp. | reverse complement strand
GGCCCGCAGCATTCCCCGGAATTTCCCGTAGTCCAGTTCGACGGGATTGCCGCCCTTCCCGCGAACGACGGTTACCACGTTCCAGTAATAACGATCCATGAATTTATCTTTCCCGATCGGCAGCAGCGGCGCCGCAGGACCGCCGGGCCAATTCAGCGTCACCCCATTGTCGTCGGATACCAGACTCAGCGCGGCGGAAGGTCTGTAGAAGTCCGGACCAAAAACGAAATCTCCCGAGGGGCTGCCCACGAGTGCGGGCGGTACGGGATTGTAGCGAAAAGCCTGAAAGGGTTTTCCCATAAGCAGCGCGGCCGCATCCTGTACGATCATCGAATTTGCTGCGTTTTCGATGTTGGTCAGAGCGATGATGGCTATGTCTTCACCCGGCAGATACTCCATGAAACAGGAAAACCCCGGCGAGCGACCACTGCTCAAATAAACTGTTTCGCCGAGCCGCGCGCTTGGCCGAACTGTCCAGCCATAGCCGTCGCTCGTTCCCAGCATCGCTTTCCTGCTGCTCTCCGACAGCAGATCGCCGCGCAGAAATCCTTGAAGCCATTTCCACTCGTCGAAAACAGTCGTGTAGGCCGATCCGTTTCCGGACTTGGCGGACCAATGGATAGCCGGGGCGCGCTTCAGGCCAAAGGTGCCGACGAGCTGATGACCCTGCGCAACCGGGCCATCGATCGGACTGTCGTCGTCCACGCCGCTGTCATGCAAACCGAATGGATCGAACACCTCGGTTTTCATCGCTTGCGCGAACGTCAGCCCGGTTTTCTTTTCGATGATGAGCGCCAACAGATTCTGGCCGGAATGTTCCTCTCGCTGGCTCTTGCCGCCTGGTGCGGAAAACGGCGGCAGTCCCCGGATTTGCGCGACGAGCGATTCGGGAGTCTGGTGGGCGTTCAGGAGCGCATCGTAGTTGGGAAGGTCGTTTGCATCGGGCAGGCCGGAATTCTGTTCAAGCAGTTCGCGAATGGTGATTTTGTCGCCGTTGGGAACCCCGGACACAATGTCCGAAACATGCGTATCGAACGAAAGTTTACCTTGGTCTATGAGGCGCAGGACTGCCGTCGATGTGAACAAAATGGATATCGAAGCGATATGGAAACGCGTGTCCAGCCGATTTGGTATGAGTTTGTCGCGGTCCGCGGGACCATAGCTCCGCGCGAAGAGAACCATTTCGCCGCGCTTGATGAGGACCGAGCCGGAAAAATTGTTCGTCGCGACATAGGGTTTGAAATAGGCGTCTATTTCCGTCGCGTTTGGCATCGCGCTCGCGCAAGCCGCATGCGAGAACACAAGCGCAAACGTAACGGCGGCGAGGCTTTTGGCATGACATCGATTTGTTCGCGCCTTCAGTGTCGAGCCGATCATGTAATCCCCCTATCGGAAAACAGCCGGACGATCGATCACTACAAGGCTGTGTATTGTGTATCTCCGATATGAGTATCTAAAAATGAATCTCGCGGCGGCGGAAGAGCCACTTACGACAAAACTACAAACATTACGTTGGTTTCATCCCGTTGCGTGCCTACGGGTTTCGGACCGAACTGCACTATGCGCCGCAGCGAACTATTGGGCAATTGTAGCTCGTGTCACTGAACGTATTTCTGGCCGATGACAGAGCTGCTATAACACCGACATGCGCCACGCGTTGAAGCTTAATCCGGACTCCCGCTGCGATGCGGCGAAGACACTCGAAGTGGACGTCGCGCGTTCGCGCGGCGGCAATCTGGTGTTGCGCTATGTTGTGACCGGCGATATCGGCGCTTTGCGGCTGCCGCCGACGGTCCCGTCCGCGCGCGCGGACGAGCTTTGGCACAGCACCTGCTTCGAAGCGTTCGTCCGCCCGTCGCCGGATGCCGCCTATTACGAGTTCAACTTTTCGCCCTCGACGCAATGGGCGGCTTACGGGTTCACGAGCCACCGAACCGGGATGCGCGTTGCGGGCGAGATCCGCGTGCCGCACCTCAAGGTGCGATCCGATGCGGCGCGTGTTGAATTGGAGGTCTCGCTGGAACTCGACGGCCTGCCGAAGGCGGTGCTCGATTCGCCGTGGCGCCTCGGCCTCTCCGCCGTGATCGAGGAAACAAGCGGCCGCAAATCCTATTGGGCGCTCGCGCATCCTCCGGGCAGGCCCGATTTCCATCATGCCGATTGCTTTGCGCTGGAAGTTCCGACAGCCTAGACGCGATGAAATTCGGCATCGACCGACTGCTCGCAGAGCCTCAGTTACGCGCGCCGCTGAAAGCCCGGCGCGTGGCGGTGCTCGCCCATCCCGCCTCCGTCACCCATCATTTGACGCATTCGCTGGACGCGCTGGCTGCCAGCGGCGACATCCGGCTCACGGCCGCTTTCGGCCCGCAACATGGCCTGCGCGGCGACAAGCAGGACAACATGATCGAGACGGCCGATTTCCACGATCCCGCACTCGGCATTCCCGTGTTCAGCCTGTACGGCCAGGTGCGAAAGCCCACGGACGCGATGATGGACACCTTCGATGTCGTGCTCGTCGATCTGCAGGATGTGGGTTGCCGCATCTACACCTTCGTCACGACGTTGCGCTACATGCTGGAAGCGGCCGCGAAACGCGGCAAGGAGGTGTGGGTGCTGGATCGCCCCAATCCCGCGGGACGCCCCGTCGAAGGTCTCGCATTGCGGCCCGGCTGGGAGAGTTTTGTCGGCGCGGGGCCGCTGCCGATGCGTCACGGGCTGACGCTCGGCGAATTGGGCCTGTGGTTCATCGCGACGCTCAAGCTCGATGTTGCCTATCGCATCGTGGAGATGGAAGGCTGGCGGCCGGACGCGGCGCCCGGTTTCGGTTGGCCTCTCGGCGAGCGCGCCTGGATCAATCCCAGCCCCAACGCCGCCAATCTGTGGATGGCGCGCGCCTTTGCGGGCACCGTGATGGTGGAAGGCACGACACTGTCCGAAGGACGCGGCACCACGCGGCCGCTGGAACTGTTCGGCGCACCCGATATCGATGCACGCCGCGTGATGACGGACATGCATGCGCTCGCGCCGCATTGGCTGCGCGGTTGCCATCTGCGCGAGTGCTGGTTCGAACCCACGTTCCACAAGCATGTGGGCAAGCTGTGCCACGGTGTGCAAATTCACACCGAAGATCCCGCTTACGACCATCACGCGTTCAAGCCCTGGCGGATCCAGGCGCTCGCCTTCAAGGCGATTCGCCGCCTCTATCCGGATTATCCGCTGTGGCGCGATTTCGCCTATGAATATGAACACGGCAAGCGCGCCATCGACGTCATCGCCGGCGGCCCGCACTTGCGCGAATGGGTGGACGATGCGGCGGCGACGCCGCAAGACCTCGATGCGCTCACCGTTCCCGACGAGCAAGCGTGGTCGAACGCGCGCAAGCCTTATCTGCGCTACTGATCAGCGAACCGTCGTATAGCCGCCGCGCACGCCATTGGGCGAAAGCACGAATTGCCCGACGCTGATGTGGCGCGAGCGGAACGCGCCCGCGCTCTCCAGCAGATAATATTCCCACATCCGGCAGAAGCGATCGCCGAATTTGTTCGCAAGTGCGGCCCGGTGGCTCTGGAATTTGGCGTTCCAGGCCATCAGCGTCTTGTCGTAGTCGACTCCGAAATTGTGCGCGTCCTCCACCACGAACAGGCCTTCCACGGCCGTCGCAACCTGACCGACGGACGGCAGATCGCCATTGGGAAAGATGTATTTGTTCTGCCAGGGGTCGATGGTGGGATAGCGCTCGTTTTCCCAGATCGTGTGCAGAAGGAAGAGTCCATCGTCCTTCATCAGATTGCGGGCATGCTGGAAGTACGTGCGGTGATTCTTCGAGCCCACATGTTCGAACATGCCCATCGACACGACATGATCGACCTTCGGCCCGGAGAACCGCCGATAGTCTTCGAGCCTGGGATCGACGGACAGCCCGGCATAGCGCTTGCGCGCATACTCCACCTGCACGGATGAAATCGTGACCCCGACGCACTCGGCGCTGTAACGTTCCGCGGCATAGCCCATGAACGCGCCCCAGCCGCAACCGATGTCCAGCACGCGCTCGCCCTTTGCGACGCCGATCTTGCGGCACACGAGATCGAGCTTCGCCGTTTGCGCGTCGTCGAGGTTTGCCGCGTCTTTCCAGTAACCACAGCTCCCCGTCAGCCTGGTGTCGAAGGTCGCCTCGAAGATTTCCACCGGGAGGTCGTAGTGGGCGGTCGCGGCCTGCCTGGCCCGGCGCACATTCTGCCGGTTCTGCATGCGCGATTTGAGGTACAGCACAGCCAACGGTGCGGTGACCGTGAGCTTGTCGCTGAGGTGCCCGGAGATCACCCGGTCGAAGAACTGGTCGAGCGCGGGACAATCCCAATCGCCGTCCATGTAGGATTCGCCGAGCCCCAGCGAACCCTGGGCGACGATGCGGGTGTAGAATCGGTTGTTGTGGATCCTGGGATCCCAGGGATTGGGGCCGTTGAGCGCGATTTTCACGTGATCGAACAGGGCAGAAACCGTCTTCTCGGCGCTGAGCATCAATCCCCCGGGAAATGAAATCGTCGGGCACTATGCCGTCAGAATGCCGTCCGTCCTAGATGTCTCACCCGGCGATCTCGAAGAGACGCCTCGAACGCCAAAAAATACGGCGGGCGATTCGCATCGCCCGCCGCCTGATCCGTTCCAAACCTCTTATTTCGAATTCTGCGTATCGCGGATGAACGCCGCGACATTGTCGTGAAGTTCCTTCAGCGATTCCTCATGGGCATAGACCATGTGGCCCGATTGATAGTAGCGATACTGGATATTGTTCTGCAGATTCGGGGGGATCGGCAGCTGGTGCATCTCATACCACCCTTCGTAATAGGGCGTGGCGAGATCGAAATAACCGCCGTTCAACAAAATCTTGAGGTTCGGATTGTAT
>JBEKLK010000282.1:0-4909 GCA_050010235.1 Rhizomicrobium sp. | reverse complement strand
GCCATGTCCGCAACCCCAACCCAGGAGCGATGGTGTCCACGCCGGGCTTTCCCCGGTCGCGCACCTCGCCTAATTTCTGGCGCTAGAATGCACGTCGCGACTTAACCAAGCGTTTCGCGAGCCGAGGAACCGTCCCATGACTTTCGACGCACGTGCCTTCCGCCAGGCTTTGGGAAGTTTTCCGACGGGGGTTGCGGTGGTGACGGCAGCGCCGCCGGAGCAGCATCCGCTTGGGATAACGGTGAACTCGTTCACCTCGGTATCGCTCGATCCGCCGCTGGTGCTCTGGTGTCTGGACCGCAAGTCCGATCGTTACCACACCTTTACCAAGGCGCCCGGCTACACCATCAGCGTGCTCGGGACCTCCCATGAAGACGTGTCGGCGCGACTCGCCAAACAGGGCGCCCACCGTCTTGAAGGAATTGAGCTCCTGGCGACCGAACTCGGTCCCCCGGCGCTCGCCGACGCCCTGGCGATATTCGAATGCACGGCAGAGGCCGCGCACGAAGGGGGCGATCACGCGATCCTGGTGGGACGGGTTCTGCGCTTTGCGTGGCGCCAGGCAGGCGAACCGCTGGTCTTTTTCCGTGGCCGTTATGGTGCGTTGGCGGGAACAGCAGGTTCATAGATCTGCGAGGCGTAAGGCGCCGCCTGTTCGCGGAACTGCCATGCAAAATCAGCACAAGAACCATAAGCCGTTGTAACAAAACACTTTTCTTGCAGAAGGCATATATTAGGGATTATCTTGCAGCTTATAATAACGCTGCTTATGTTATCTCCGCTTAGAGATGTCCAAAATGCAGAATTTCGACCGTGATCCCCTGATAGTGCTCCACGACGTGGCCCGCATGATGCGGACGCGCTTCGACCAGCGCGCGCGGGCTCGCGGGATGACCCGCGCCCAATGGGTGATCCTGGGGCGGCTCAGCCGCCAGCCGGGCATCTCCCAGAACGAAATGGCGACGATCTGTGAAGTCGAGCCGATCACGGTGGGTCGTCTGATCGATCGCCTGGAAGCCCGGGGGCTGGTGGAACGCCGGGCCGATCCGACCGATCGCCGCATCCGCCGACTGCACCTGCTGCCGGCGGCACAACCCATTCTCGACGAGATCACGAGCTATCGCGAACTCCTGACCGACGCGGTTTTTTCCGGCGTGGGCGAGCGCGAGCGTTCACAACTTGTCGATACCCTTCTTCACGTCAAAAACAATCTGAACGCCGATGGCGCAGCCGCGCCGCAGATGGCGGTTGCGGAGTAGTCAATATGTCAGCGTTGCAAACCGACACCTCCCAGTATGCCGCGGGCCTTCGCGAGGCACGCGGAATGTCATGGGATTTCCTGACTCGCCTGCGCACCGATCGCGCTTTCCTGCGTCGCTTCCTCATGATCGGCGGCGTGGCGCTGGTCGTCGTCGTTTCGCTGGGAGCCTGGCTGACGGGCGGACGCTATGTCGGCACCGACGATTCCTATGTCCACGCCGCGCAGCTCAATGTGTCGACCGACGTGTCTGGCCTCGTGAAGGACGTCGACGTTCACGAGGGCCAGACCGTCAAGCAGGGCGACGTGCTTTTCCGCATTGATCCGCTCCAGTTCCAGATCGCGCTCGCCAACGCCAAAGCCAACCTAGTGCAGCAGCGGCTCACTCTGGTTTCGATGAAAGACGACTATCAGCGGATGCTCCGCGATGCCGCCGCCCAGCAGGCGCAGGTAGCACTCGACCAGGTGACGTTCGATCGCTATGCGGCGCTACTCAAAGTGAACAGCATCGCCAAGGCGCAATACGACACGGCGCGCTTCACGCTTGCCACGGCGCAGGACACCCTCAGTTCGCTGCAGGACCAGGCGCAGGTGCAGCTGGCCAAACTCGGCGGAAACCTGAACACGCCCGTCGAGCAGATGCCGGCCTATCTGGCCGCGCTCTCGCAGGTGAACGAACAGCAACGCCAGCTCGACCATACCGTGGTGCGCGCGCCGTTCGACGGCATTGTCACGGAGGTCGATTCCCTTCAGCCGGGAACGCTGGTGATTTCGGCGCTGTCCTCGTTCTCGACCACGAGCGCCGTCGGCCTGGTGTCTACCAAGAATGTGTGGGTGGAAGCCAACATGAAGGAAACCGACGTGACGAATGTCAGGCTCGGCGATCCCGTCGAGGTGACGGTCGATACCTATCCGGGACGCACCTGGCACGGCCGCGTCGATTCAGTTAGCCCTGCGACAGGATCCGATTTCTCGGTGCTGCCGTCGGAAAACGCGAGCGGCAATTGGGTGAAGGTGACGCAACGCCTTACGGCCCGCATCAAGCTCGATATCAAACCCGGCGATCCGCTGCTGCGTGCCGGCATGAGCACGGACGTTTCGATCGACACGGGTCACCGCCGCTGGTGGCGCATGTTGTTCGGAAATTGACGGCGCATCGACAACGCCGATGACGCGTGCGGTAGGTCTTTCAGAGGAAGCATACGAGAGCAAGTTCGAGCTCCGCATCGTCATGCTGTGCTCGATGGCCGGCACGTTGATGCAGGCTCTGGATTCGACCATCGCCAATGTTGCACTGCCGGATATGCAGGGCAGCCTGGCCGCGTCGCGCGACCAGATCACCTGGGTTCTCACATCCTATATCGTCGCTGCCGCGATCATGACGGCGCCCGTGGGGTGGTTGGCGTCCCGGTTCGGACGAAAAAACGTCGCGCTCGTCAGCCTTGCGGGGTTTACCATCACATCGATGATGTGCGGCGCGGCGCAGAGCCTCGACCAGATGGTTGTATTCCGACTGCTGCAGGGCGTGTTCGGCGCGGCGCTCTCGCCATTGTCGCAAGCGATCATGATGGATCTTTATCCGCCGCAAAGGCGCGGCCAGATGATGGCGATCTGGGGAATGGGGGTCATGCTCGGCCCGATTCTGGGCCCGACTTTGGGCGGCTGGCTGACCGAATCCTACAATTGGCGCTGGGTGTTCTATGTGAACCTCCCGTTCGGCATTGCGGCCGTCACGGGGATCGGCCTGTTCCTGCGCGACACCCACCGCGACGAGACCTTGCGGTTCGATTGGTTCGGGTTCGGGGTATTGGGGCTCGGTCTCGGCGGGTTGCAACTCATGCTGGACCGCGGCACGTCGCAGGACTGGTTCGGCTCGACCGAGATCATCGCGGAAGCCGTGATCGGCGGCCTCGGCCTTTATCTCTTCACCGTTCACATGTTCACGGGGAAGGGAACGTTCATTCCGCGCGAAATGTTTCGGGACCGGAATTTCGTTTCTGCGCTGTTTCTGATGTTCGTCATCGGCCTCGTGATGCTGGCGAGCTCCGCGCTGCTGCCGCCTTATTTACAAAATCTCGGCGGCTATTCGGTGACCGATACGGGGCTGCTGATGGCGCCGCGCGGCGTCGGCACCTTGATCGCGATGGTGTTCGCGGGAAGGCTGGCGCTCCGCCTCGATCCGCGTCATCTGATGGCGGCAGGCCTGGTTTTCCTGCTGTGGTCGACATACGAAATGTCCCGCTGGACGCCGGACATCGCGCCCTGGTGGCTGATCGTCACCACCTTCATTCAGGGCATCGGCATGGGTCTCGTATTCGTCCCCATGAATCTGACGGCATTCGCCACCCTGCCGGCGCATTTCCGTACGGATGGCTCCGCACTCGTCAATCTCATCCGCAATGTCGGCAGCGCTATCGGCATTTCCATCACCACGACCGTTCTCGCCATGAGCACGCAGGCCGTGCATTCGCAGATGGCCGAAAGCGCCAATCCGTTCAATCGCAATCTGGCCACCAACGCCCCCAGCATGTTCTGGAATTTGCAGATTCCGTTCGGTATGCAGAATCTCGATATGTTGATCACGCAGAACGCGCAGGTCGTGGCATACGCGAACGATTTCCTATTCATGTTTTACATCAGCCTGCCTGCGCTGCTTGTGGTATTCCTGATGAAGCGGCCGGCCGTTGTCCCTGGGCCCACGCATCTGGAAGTAATGGAATAGCGGACGGTTCGACTTTCAGACGGAAGGACAGGCGATGGCATTGCGCGTGGCGTTTATCGGCTTGGGCGTAATGGGATATCCGATGGCGGGCCATCTCGCGCGGGCCGGTCACGACGTCGTCGTGTACAACCGCACCGCCGCCAAAGCCGTGGCCTGGGTCGAGCAATATGGCGGTCGGTCCGCGCCGACGCCGGCAGAAGCGGCCGGCGGCGCCGAGATCGTCTTCGCCTGCGTGGGGCGGGACAGCGACGTGTCCGAGGTCACACTGGGGGCGCAGGGCGCGTTCGGCGCCATGGGAAAAGGCGCAGTCTTCGTCGATCACACAACGGCTTCGGCGGGATTGGCGCGAGGATTGGCGGGTGCCGCCGGTGAACGCGGTGTGGGTTTTGTCGACGCACCGGTGTCCGGAGGCGAGCAGGGCGCGAAAAACGGCCAGCTGACGATCATGTGCGGCGGCAGCGATGCGGACTATGCGAAGGCCGAACCGGTCATGGCCGCCTATGCGCGGCAATGCCGACTGATGGGTCCGGCCGGATCCGGTCAGCTCACCAAAATGGTCAACCAGATTTGCATCGCCGGCGTGGTGCAGGGTTTGTCCGAGGGTTTGAGCTTTGCGCGCGCCGTGGGTCTCGATCCGCAGGCCGTGGTCGATGTGATTTCAAAAGGTGCCGCGCAATCCTGGCAAATGGAAAATCGCCACAAGACGATGCTGGCAAACCATTTCGAGCACGGCTTCGCAGTCGAGTGGATGCGGAAGGATCTGGCGATCTGCGTGGACGAGGCCCGCGCGTCCGGCGCGTCGTTGCCTATCACCGCGTTGATCGATCAGTTTTATGCCGAGGTCGAGAAGATGGGCGGCCGGCGCTGGGATACGTCGAGCCTGTTTGCGCGCATGGAAGCGCTGCGAGCGGGACGCGGATGAGCGAGAG
>JBEKLK010000281.1:0-4926 GCA_050010235.1 Rhizomicrobium sp. | reverse complement strand
ATCGTGCGCGACGCCGCCCAGATCGCGGCCTTGCGTCGTCGCATAGAGATCGATCGCAGGCATGACATTGTAGTGGGTGATCACGGCGCTCGATTGCTCGCGGCTGATATGGGCAAGCGCGCCCAGGACCTGCAGCCCGGTCGGCGAACCGCTCACGGGAAGATTTTCGAGCCGCGACAGCGTATCCACCTGATATTCCGGCGTTTGCGCCACGATGGGATAGGAGACGCCGTTCTTGGGATTGAGCCAGAATGTCGGCGCCACCTGCGAACTGCCCGCCAGCGACGTCACCACGCTGTTGGTGACGTCGAGTTCGTTCAACCCGAGCTGCGCCATGCGGGAGCGGTCCACTTCGACGCGAAGCTGCGGATTGTCGGTCGACTGCTGGATGCGCGCGTCGGCAACGCCGCGGATGGTGCGCATCCGGCGCAGCAGTTCGATCGCGTAGGCCTGGTTGGCTTTGAGATTGGGGCCGGCAATTTGCAGGTCGAGCGGCGCAGGCGAGCCAAAGTTCAGAATCTGGCTCACAATATCGGCGGGCAGGAACGAGAAGGTCGCACCCGGAAAATCGACAGGCAGCTTTTCGCGCAATTTGCGCACATAGTCCGCCGTCGGATGATGGTTTTCGTTCAGGCTGACGAAGACATCGCCGTCCTGATAGCCGATCAAACCGGAATTGTTGTAGACGGTGTTGATCGAACTGGTCGGCAGCCCGATATTGTCGACGATCGAGGACAATTCCTGCGGCGGAATCACGCTGCGGATATCGCGCTCGATGTCGCCGAACATTGCCGAAGCGTCCTCGATGCGCGTGCCCACGGGCGGGCGTACATGCAAGGTGATTTCGCCCGAATCGACGGACGGAAAGAAGTTCGAGCCCAGGAACGGCACGAGCGCGAAGGAGGCGATGACGACGGCCAGAAACCCAATGACAAAGATGCGGCGATTGGCCAGCGCCATGGCCAGGAGATTGCGATAGCCCTCCCGGAAGCCTTCGAATTTCTTCTCGAAATTCCGCTGAAACCGCGACAGCGGATTGCGTTCGCCGGCGGCCTCGTGCAATTCGCAATCGGCTTCGTCCGGCATGCAACCAGGCCGGACATGCGGTTTGAGCAGATACATCGCCAATGTCGGCACCAACGTGCGCGACAGCAGGAACGACGCGATCATCGCGAACACGACGGCCTCCGCCATCGGCACGAACAGGAACCCCGCCACGCCCCTGAGCGCGAACATCGGCACGAACACGATACAGATGCAGAGCAGGGACACGAAGGCCGGCGTCACGATCTGCTGGGCACCGTCGAGAATGGCGGTTCTGACGTCCTTGCCCTGTTCCAGATGCCAGTTGATGTTTTCGATGGTCACCGTGGCGTCGTCGACAAGAATGCCGACCGCGAGCGCCAGCCCACCAAGGGTCATGATGTTGAGCGTCTGACCGGCCCATGAGAGCGCGGCAAGCGCGCTCAGGACGGCCAGCGGGATCGACGTGGCAATGATCACCGTCGAACGCCAGCTTCCCAGAAAGAGCAGGATCATCAGGCTCGTCAAGGCAGCCGCAATGATGCCCTCGCGAACGACGCCGGAAATGGCGGCCTTCACGAACAACGATTGATCGTTCAACGCCACGATCTTGAAGTCGGGCGGCAGCGTTGCCTTGATCTTGGGCAGGAGATCCCTGATGCCCTGCACGATGGCGAGCGTCGAAGCGGATCCGGTCTTCAGTATCGTGGTAAGCACCGCGCGCACACCGTCGACATGCACGATGCTTTGCTGGGGGGGCGAACCGTCGCGGACATGACCGACGTCGTGAATGTAGATCGTGGCGCCGTTCGCGGTTTTGATCGGCAGGTCGTTGAGTTCCTCGATCGTCTCCGCCGCGTCGTTGAGCTTCACCGTATATTGCAGACGGCCGACCTTGACGTTGCCGGCCGGCAAGATCTGGTTTTGCGCCGCGATGGCATTCTCGATGTCCTGCGCCGACAAGCCCTTGGCTTGCAGCGCCTGGGAATCGAGATCGATCTGCACCTGGCGAACCTTGCCGCCATAGGAATAGGGAATTGCGGCGCCCGGAATGGTGCTTAGCGCCGGTCGCACGACATTTTGCGCGAGGTCCAGCACCTGCTGTTCTGACAATGTCGGGCTTGAGGCCGCCAGCTGCACGATGGGCACAGTCGACGCATTGTAGTTCAGGATGAGCGGCGGCGTGGTGCCGGGTGGCATCTGCTTCAAAACGGTTTGCGAAATCGACGTGACTTGCGCCGTGGCCGTGCGGATATCGACATTGGGCTGGAAGAATATCTTGACGATGCCCATGCCCGGCAACGATGTGCTCTCGACATGCTCGATGTCGTTGACCGTGGTGGTCAGCGAGCGTTCGTAAGGCGTGATGATGCGGCCCGACATATCGTCCGGCGGCAGGCCCGTATATTGAAACGCCACCCCGATCACCGGCACTCCGATATTCGGAAAGATGTCGGTGGGTGTGTTGACGGCCGCCAGCGGGCCGACGATCAGGATCAGCAACGCCAGCACAATGAAAGTGTAGGGGCGCTCCAGCGCAACGCGAACGATCCACGTCATACGGCAGTAATCTCCGCCAGGGCGCACCTATGCGCCGGCTTGTTCAATCCCGAATGATGCTGGCGTGAAGCGCGGCCCATTCTGGCCGAATTGATCGGGGGAGTGGCGCTCCTCCGGCCAAGACTGGCGCGGCGCAAGGAATTCACGGTGTTACTGACCGGTACACATTCGCAGAGTGATATACGTACCGGGTAGTAACATCGTCAAGAGCATTCGCTGCCGCGATTTTCTGACGAATCCGTGATCCATGGCTTCGCGACCGCGGCCAATCGGCTGCACGCACCGGCTGGCGATCTCCGGCCGGTGCCCGCGCAATTCGAACTTTATTGCCGGGTCGCTTCAGCACCCGCCGGGATTGCTGACCGTCACGCTTACGGGACTCGATGCGACGCCATTGGCGATCGCATACAAGCTGCTGGGACCGGTCTCGACGGTACCCGGCACATCAAACTCCGTCGTTGCCTTGGCGAACCGCGCAATCGACATCTGACTGAAGCCGTGTGTCCGGGCATAGAAGACATGTCCCGTTCCCGAATTGACGATCTTCACAATCGGATAATTGGTTGCTGCCTGCACGTCGTCGCCATAACTCGCGCCTTGTGACCGGCCGCTCAACTGCAGGCCCGCGAGTTGATATGTCTGACATGCCGCCACCGCGGAGGGTGCGCTGGTGATGTTCGGGCCCAGGCTTGCAACGGGGCTTCCGCTGGCGGTGTAGACCTCCGGCGTGTTGCTGAAGTCGGTTTCGAGAATTTGGCCGTTCGGCAAGACGAGGAAGTTGTAATAGTACGCGCCGGATCTGTCCGCAAAGTAGAGCGTGTCGGGCACCTGCTTGATGAAATTTCCGGTGGTGAATTCGAAGAAATGCGTCGGTCTGGAACCGTACCCGGCGCTGGCGGCAAACAGGATATCGCCATTGGGCAGCAGCGCCGCCGGAGCGTCGGCAAGGTCGCAGTCAGCCTTTCCGTGCCGCCCGCAAGCCCTCGGTACGTAGGGACCGTTCGTCCACAATCCGGCCGCGGGCGTATAGATTGCAGTTGGATCCGCAGTCGGCGCGACGCAGCCGGTGTTGCCGCCAAACGCCACCAGCGTGTCATCGCCACGCACCACGGCAGGGCCGATCTCCCAATTTCCGCATTGGGCGGGATCGATGAGCGACACCGGCATAGTACCGGCATTGATCCAGGTTCGAGTCGCCGCCGTCTGCTTCTGGGCCGGATATTCCTCGGCATTGGTGGCGCCGCCGTTCGGAAAATTCGTCCAGACGTCAATCGTCATGACGCTGCCGTCGGGCATCAGATTGTAGCCCTGCTCATCCTGGTAATCGTCACCTGCGCTCGGTGCCGCAGTATTGGTCCAGGTCAACGCAAGGGGATCGAGCAGCGCGTCGGCGGCGGGATAAGCGCAGCAAGACGCGAGCATGAATCTGCCATTGGCAAGCACGACGCTTTGTGCATCACCGATCTGGCTCCAGGCAGCGCCGGCCGGCGCGGTCACGGGAGCCCATTGGTTGGTGAGCGGACTGTAGATCGCGCCCAGGTTCGTCCAGACCGCCTGGCCGCCATTATATTCGCCGCCCATGATGATGACCCGGCCGTCGGGAAGAATTCCCGACGCGTGATATTGCGGCGCGTATTGCGTGTCGCCGATCACCGGCAACTTTGCGATCTTGGACCACGTGCCGGTTGCATAGTTGCCGTTGATGTCCGGGGTGAGCTTGTACCAGCGGGGAGTGCCGCAAGACGCGACAATCACGGTGCCATCGGTCAGGAGGAGCGGATTGCACAAGCCAACCACGGGCGCGGCCGTGACGGCCTGCCACGAACCACCGGTAAATCCAGAATTGACCGATGCTGCCGGTTGCGTCGGGCTCGACGCCCCATGGGGGAGCCCCGCCAGGAATTTTGCCCACGCGGCAGGATGGCTCTGGAAATATTTCGACGTCTGAAAGGATAGCCGGGGGAGAACCGAACTCTGGATCTGCGGGCTCGCAGACTGCGCGAGACCATCCTGAGCAAGGGTTACTGCAACGCTTGCCGCAATGCTGAATCCCAACGCTACGCGCACAATCCATGAATTGGCCATCACTACCCCCATTTACTGTTTCCCCCGGATCGATCCGGTCCGGGCGCACAATAACGATTCTTCCTCCAGCTTGAAACCGTCGAAGCCGCCGTCACGGTTGTGACCGCCGGGCCGCCCCATGCCGGCCGCGAATGAATACGCAACCTGTTGTCAAATCTACATTTTTGCCGATTTACGGAATTCGAAATCCTTGGGATCCGGCGCACGTGTGCGAGCCCAGTATTCGACCAGCGGGAAGGGCCAGTTCTGCGCCACGCG
>JBEKLK010000280.1:0-4929 GCA_050010235.1 Rhizomicrobium sp. | reverse complement strand
CCGAGCCGAAATGCAGGCTTTCCATCCGGCGCGACGAACCAGCAATCTCGTCGATGTTTTTGAGGCCGAGCACGGTCTCGATGATCACTTCGAGCCCGATCTGCTTTTTGCGGCCCACGGTATGCGAGGCCTGCGTGATCAGCATGTCGATGGCATAAACGTCGGACGCGTTGCCGACTTTCGGGATCATGATCGAGTCGAGCCGTTCCCCGCCTTTCTCCACCAGCGCCAGCACGTCGCGGTAGCAATAGTGCGTATCGAGCCCGTTGATGCGGACGGTGACGGTCTTGTTCTTCCAGTCGACCTCATTCAACGCCTTCACGATATTGTCGCGCGCCTGCTCCTTGTCGGCGGGTGCGACTGCGTCTTCGAGATCGAGGCAGACGACATCGGCGGGACCGGCCGCCGCCTTCTCGAACAAGGCGGGCCGTGATCCCGGCACAAACAATTTGGAACGATAAAGCCGGATCGGTGCGCGGCGTTCGATGCTGGTGAAGCTCACCGGAATAACCTCATAGGGCGAAGAGCGGAAAGTGGCCGAGCAGGCCAGCCCCGTCAACCGGACCGCTTGCCGCTGCGTTTGCGCGACAAGGGATGCGCGGATTCGACCACCGTCCTCAGCCGTTCGTTCGCCACATGCGTATAGATCTGCGTCGTCGAGATGTCCGCGTGACCCAGCATCGATTGCACGCTGCGCAGATCGGCGCCGCCTTCGACCAGATGTGTGGCAAACGCGTGGCGCAGCACATGGGGCGACAGTTTGTCGGGATCGATGCCGGCGTCCACTGCCAGTTCTTTCAGCAATTGATGGCAGCGCCGGCGCGTGAGATGCCCCTCGACGCCGCGCGAGGGAAACAGATAGCGCTCCGCCTCCCGCCGGTTTCCCGCCGGCAGGAATTCGTCGCGCACTTTGAGATAGTCCGCGATCGCCCGGCTTGCCGACGGGTTGAGCGGCGCGAGCCGTTCCTTGCCGCCCTTGCCGCGCACCAGCAGGAAGGAATCGCGCCGGCGCACGGCGGCCAGCGGCAATGTCACCAGCTCCGAAATGCGCAAGCCGGAGGCGTAGAGAATTTCCAGGATGCAGCGCAGCCGGATTTTCTCCGGCGCTTCGTCTTCGGGTTTTTTCGCAGCGTTCTTGCGCGGCTTCGGCGAACTCACTTCGCGGATCAGCCGATTGACGTCGCCCTCCGACAGCACCTTGGGCAAGGATCGCGCGCGGCGCGGCGCATCGACCGCCGTCGTGGGGTCGTCGGCGCGGTGACCTTCCAGATAGAGGAACGCATAGAATTGCCGCAGCGAGGAAAGCCGCCGCGCCTGCGAGGAACCGGCGGCACCCGATGCCGTGAGCACGGCCAGATAGTTCTTGATGTCGTCGCGCGTGGCGTCCCGCAATGCGCGGCCCTTGAGATGGTCGTCGAAGGCGATGAGGTCGCGGCGATAGGCTTCCAGCGTGTTGCGGCTCGCACCCCGCTCCGCGCTCATCATGTCGAAAAACGCTTCGAGGATTCCGGCGCTGGCGGAACCGCGTTTGGCCGCTTTCGTCACGGCTTCGCCGGCGGCGGTGCTGCGGCAGGCGTGACCGGCGGCGGCGCGGGCTTGTAGAGTAGCAATGCGTCGATCGCGAGCAGATGCGCTGCATCCGGCACACCTTCCTGCGCAAGCGTGCGGACGAAACCCACCGTCACGTCGGGCGCCAGATCGCCCGGTCCGTCCGCGCCGATCGCGTTCAGGAGAAGAAGAAGCGCTTCGCCCTTGCGGCCCGGCTGCTGCGCCGCGGCGGCGAGACGCGAGAGCGTTTCAGACGACGGCCGGCGTCCGGGCCATTGCGTCGCCGTGAGCGTTGCGGCCGCGGCTTTGGCCTCGGGCGATAGAGGTTCGCCCAGAGCGTCATAAATGCCGAGCGCAAGAGCAGCGAAAGCCTGATCCTGCGGCGTCGCTGTGGACGCGTTATGCGCGAGCCATGTCAGCGCGCTCTGCGCGTCGGTTGCTCGGTCCGCATTCGGCGCCACCAGATTGAGTTCGATCTGCAACGCCGCAGCGTGCGCGCGATCCGAATCAGATTGGAGATCGAAGCCGGCATGCCAGCGCGCCGCCGCTTCGGGCTTGCCTTCCAGCATGAGCGCGCGCGACATCAGTTCGGCTTCCGCAGGCATCGATGCCTGAGGGTCGACGGTGGCTGCGATATCGGCCTGCAATCCGGCGGCGACTTCGAACAGATCGGCCTTCGTGCCATGCGCAAGCGCGGCGGTGACCAGCGACGCCTTCGCATTGTTGGCGTCCGCATGCGCGGCGGCCTGCCGAAGCAGCGCCTGAGCGGGGAAAAACGGGAGCGAAGTTGCCGCTGCTTTGGGCGCCGCAATCGCGGCCGTTGCAAACGTCTGCGCATCGGCGACGGCGACGAGATGCGCGATCGGCAGCGCACCTGCGCGCAATACGAGTTCTGCCGCGGACGCGCGGTCGTCCGGCGAATTCCGCGCCTCGTCCATCGCGAGCACCAGCGCGGGCATGCCCAATTGCTTCGCGAACCCCACGCCGACCGGCAATCCCGCCTGCCGCAGCAGAAACAGGTGCAGCGATGTCGGATTGGGGATCGGTCCGGGATCGACGGCCTTATGCGACAGGACATCGCCCAGCAGGATATCGAACGCCTTGTCGCCCGCGCCTTGCGCCGCCATTACGTTGCGCGTCAAATCAAGGGCCGCGCCATCGCCTGCTGCTGCGTAGCAATAGGCGCGCAATTCCATCCAGAAACGGTCGCCATCCTGCAGCCGCATGCCCGTCGCAGTCCCGCAAACATCGTTGGCGTGACCGGCGTCCAGGATCGCGTCGGCCGCGACACGGGCAAATTCGGGGTCGTCTGCCACGCGTGCATTCGCAGCCAGGATCGCCGCCTCCAAAACAAAACCCGCCTTCAACAGCGCCTGCAATCGGACGGTGAGAAAGGCATGAGGCGCCGCACCGAGAGGCGCATCGGCAATCGTCAGGAGCAGCCGGCGCGCAAGCTCCCGTTCGGAATAGACGGGCGACGCCACCGGCAATCTGGCGAGCAGCTTGTCGATCTCTTCGCGCGACGAACCCGTCCAGATGTCCGAGCCGAGGCCGCCGTTGCTGCTGTCGAGAAGACCGGCGGGACCGCCTTCGGGCGCGCCCAACGGCGCCACCTCGATGCCGCTGCCGCCGGCCGGTGCATTTGAGCTGGGAGTGGGAAGCTCGGTCTGTTCGACCGGCGCACCCGGCAACTGACGCGGAGCCTCGGTTGCCGTGCCCGGCGCGGAATCATTGGTCGTGTCGGTCTGCGCCCACCCGCTCAGGGGCCACGCCACGAGCGCCCCCGCAATCAAGGCCGCAGCCAGCGCCGCCCGTTTTGCCTCAGCCGGGGAAACGGTCATTGGGAATGACCTGCTCATAGGTCCGATGGGGCGGCTTCAGCGAGGACGCATAGAATGCGAGCGCACCCGCGCCCACGATCAGGAGCACGAGAAACGTCAAAACGATACGCGAAGTCCAACTCGTCTCTGTCACCGGCTCCATCGCTCCATCGAAGAATTCTGCCGGGCCTTTGTGGCGGAATTGGAGGCGGTGGCGCAAGTCCCGCTTGGCAGTCAGCGTAAAGGCCGTGTAAGCGAAGGATACGATGAGCCGGTTGAAACGCACGGTTGCCCTTGTGGGGATGATGGGCGCAGGGAAAAGCTCGGTGGGTCGCAGGCTGGCGGCAAAGCTCGGCTGCGCCTTCCGCGATGCCGACGCCGAGATCGAAACCGCGGCCGGCTGCTCGATTTCCGACATCTTCGACCGCTTCGGCGAGGACGCCTTTCGGGACGGCGAACGCAAGGTCATCGGCCGGCTCCTGAGCGAAGCGCCGCATGTGCTGGCGACGGGAGGAGGCGCATTCATCAACGAGGCTACGCGCGAGCGCATCCGGGCTGATGCGGTGTCCGTCTGGCTGCGGGCTCCGGTTGAGTTGTTGCTCACGCGAGTCGGCCGGCGCGACACGCGGCCCCTGCTGCGCCAGGGCGATCCCCGCGAAATCCTCGAAAAGCTCTTGACCGAACGCGAGCCGATCTATGCGCAAGCGGATTTGTCGGTGGACAGCGAAGACGGACCGCACAACGCCGCCGTCGAACGCATCATCGCGGCGCTCGAAACCCGCGGGCTTCTGGAGCCCATATGAGCGAGCGGATTTCCGTCGGCCTCGGCGCGCGCAGTTACGACATTCATGTCGGCGCGGGCTTGCTCGCCAAGGCCGGCGCGTTGCTGGCGCCGCATGCGGGAAAAATCGTGCCGGTCGTCACCGACGCGAATGTTGCGAAGCTGCATCTCGATGCGTTGACCGCGTCGCTGAAGAGTGCCGGACTCTCCATGCATCCGATCCTCCTCGAACCTGGCGAGGCGACCAAAAGCTTTGCGGGCCTCGAACGACTTTGCGGGGCACTGTTGCAATCCGGCGTCGAACGGGGCGGATTGATCGTGGCGTTGGGCGGCGGCGTGATCGGCGATCTCGCGGGCTTCGCCGCCGCCATTCTCAAGCGCGGCGTCGATTTCGCGCAAATTCCCACAACGCTTCTGGCGCAGGTCGACTCGTCCGTCGGTGGGAAGACCGCGATCAATACGGCCGAGGGCAAGAACCTCGTCGGTCTGTTTCATCAGCCGAAGATCGTCATCGCCGATGTCGCATTGCTTTTGACCCTGTCAACCCGCGAATTGCGGGCCGGTTACGCCGAAGTGGTGAAATACGGAGCGTTGGGCGATGCCGACTTCTTCGCCTGGCTCGAATCGCATGGCGCCGAAGCGCTCGGCGGCGATACGGCCGCGCTGACGCATATCGTGGCCCATTCCTGCAGCATGAAAGCCGACATCGTCGCGCGCGACGAACGCGAAACGGGAGACCGCGCGCTCCTCAATCTCGGTCACACCTTCGGCCACGCACTC
>JBEKLK010000279.1:0-4949 GCA_050010235.1 Rhizomicrobium sp. | reverse complement strand
ACCCCACTGGAATCACCATATTTATTTTGGACGATGCGCGTGCGCCCCTCCGGCGTGAACGCGTAGCGTTCGACGCGCGGCGGCAATTCGCTGTAGAGCGCATCGATCTTGGAGAGCCCGCCGCCGAACACGATTGCGTCGGGATCGAGAATGTTGACAAGGCCGGCAATCGCGCGCGCGAAGCGATCAAAGAAGCGCTCCATCGTGGCGCTTGCTTCGGCGTCGCCCGATGCCGCGGCCGCCGCAATCTCGGTACCCGAGAGTTTACGTCCCGTCCGGCGCTCGAATTGGGCCATCAAGGCCGGGCCGCAGCACCAGCTTTCGATGCAGCCGATCTTGCCGCAATAGCAGACGGGTCCCGGAAGTTCGTCGGCGCGCGGCGCGGGCAGGGGATTGTGGCCCCATTCGCCCGCGATGGCATGCGCGCCGGTCAGCACGCGGCCGCCGACGCAGACGCCGCCTCCCAAGCCCGTCCCCACAATGATGCCGAACACAATGTCCGCGCCGGCGGCAGCACCATCCGTCGCCTCGGAAAGCGCGAAGCAGTTTGCGTCGTTGGCGACACGCACCGGCTGGCCGATGGCGGCAGCCAGATCCTTGTCGAGCGGATGGCCGATCAGATTAGTTGAGTTCGCGTTTTTGACGAGACCCGTGGGCGCGCTGATCGTGCCGGGTATGGCCACGCCGACGCTCGCCTTGCCGGGAAGGCGCGCTTTCGCGGCGACGACGAGATCGCGCATGGCGCGGATCGTGTCGTCATAGCCGGTCTTGGGCGTCGGCGTGCGCTCGCGCAGCAATACCGCGCCGCCGTCGTCCAGCGCCACGATTTCGATCTTGGTACCGCCGAGGTCGATGCCGATCCGCATGGTCAATCCCCGTGCGCGAGTTTGGCACGAATGAATGCGTCCGCCTCGCGCCAATTGTCGGCGCGGAGATGGGCGTGCGGCGACACCGGCAGAAGCGACTTCAATCGCGCGTCACCGATCAGATGGATGCGGAACACATCCGGCGCTGCCTCGGCGACCGACGCCAGATGCTGCGGAATATCGTCCACGAAGAAAACCGGCCGTCCGGCGCGCCGGGCAAGCGTCTTCACCGCCGGGCCTTTGGGACCGCCATTGATCACCAGCGGCATGTCGAAACCGAGGGCGGCAAGATTGCGCAATCTCGGGAGCGCCTGCGCCTGATTTACATTCGACAGCACCACCGCATCGAGCTGCGGCCGCAGCGCTGTGATGACCTCGACCGCGTGTTCGACCGCTTCCAGGGAATCCAGGTCGGCGCGGAATTCGTCCAGCAAGCCCGTCACTTCGATATCGAGGATCGGCGCTTGGTCCGCGCGACGCTTGACGTTGCCGTGCAGCCGGTAGCTGACCAGATCGAGGTAAAGTCCGCGCGCCTGCAGGAAACGGTCGAAGCCCTCAGCGAAGTGCAACAGCACTTCATCGGCATCGACGATCAGGAGCGGCCGTCCCGGATCGAGCGGCACGGTCGCGGCATCCGCGTAATGTTCGCGCTCACGACTCATGCGCGCCCGGCAACGCGCGGCGCGCGCGATGAATGTCTGAAGGATCGAGCCCTTCGGTTTCGCAGAATCCGGTCAGCAGCGTGTCGTCGGCTAGCAGGAAATCCATCACGGCCGCGAGAAATTCCGGCTCGCCGGCACGCGCGCGCAACTCGCCTGCCTCGATTCCCGAAATGTTCAGGAAACGGGCGATGTCCTCGGGCAAAGCCGCGAGATACGCCAGCCCCTTGAGGGCGATCGTTTCGGCCGCTTCGGGGGTGAAGGAACCTCGCATCGTGACGCCGTTTTCCTCTGTTTGCCTCGCAAGCTCAAACGGGTGCCCGCAATGGCCGGGATTCTACCCGTTTTCCCGCCGATTTCCTTTCGGTTTCAAGGGTATTGGGCCTGCAAGAAAGGGGGGCTGGAGCCCATATCGTCAAGGGAGCGTTAAGACATCGCGCCTAATACTAGTCAACGCAAAGGCCGCCACCGGCATTCATGCCGCGGGCAGGCCGCGCCAGATTGGGTATGGCCGGGCCGTGGAGAATCACACAATGGACGTTAAGGCGAAGACAGTCCTGATCGTCGAGGACAATGAGCTCAACATGAAGCTCTTCCACGACCTTCTCGATGCGCACGGCTACAACATCCTGCAGACCAAGGACGGCATGGAAGCGCTCGATATCGCGCGCGAGCATCGCCCGGACCTGATTCTCATGGATATCCAGCTTCCGGAAGTCTCCGGCCTCGAAGTCACCAAATGGCTCAAGGAAGATGATTCGCTGAAGGCGATTCCCGTCGTCGCGGTCACGGCCTTCGCCATGAAGGGCGACGAGGAGGTGATTCGCCAGGGGGGCTGCGAGGCCTACATCTCCAAGCCCATTTCCGTGACGAGCTTTCTCGATACCGTGCGCCGCTTCATCGGCTAGCTGCCATGACAGCGCGGGTTCTCGTCGTCGATGATATCCTGTCCAACGTCAAGCTGCTCGAAGCGAAGCTGACGGCCGAGTATTTCGAGGTCGTCACCGCGTTCAACGGCGCCGAAGCGCTGGGCAAGATCGAAGAGTGCGATCCCGACATCGTGCTGCTCGACGTGATGATGCCGGGCATGGACGGTTTCGAAGTCTGCCGCCGCATCAAGCACAATCCCAAGACGGCGCATGTGCCGGTCGTCATGGTGACCGCGCTCGACCAGTCGGCGGACCGGGTCGCCGGCCTCGATGCCGGTGCCGACGATTTCCTCACCAAGCCTGTCGACGATTCCGCTCTTTTTGCCCGCGTGCGAAGCCTCGTGCGGCTCAAGATGATGACCGACGAGTTGCGCATGCGCGAAACGACCGGCCAGAACATGGGCCTCGTCGATCCCGCGACCACGCTCGCCGAGAACGCGCCGCCGGGCCGCATCCTGATCATCGAAGACCGGCCGGAATCCGTGGCCTGGTTTTCCGCCGCCTTGCAGCCCGCGAATGAAATATTTGCTGTGGATTCCTTCGAGGAAGCGTTGGTGCGCGTGCGCGGCGGCGATTTCGACCTGATCGTGGTCAGTCTGGGCCTGCGCGGTTTCGACGGTCTGCGCCTGTGCTCGCAACTGCGTTCCTTGCCCGAGGGCCGCAACGTTCCCATTCTCGTGCTGGTGAGCGACGGCGACCGCCGCAAGCTGACCCAGGCGCTCGAAATGGGCGTGAACGATTACCTGACCCGCCCCGTCGACAAGAACGAACTGATTGCGCGGGTGCGTACCCAGCTTCGCAAGAAGCGCTATGCGGACCGCCTGCGCCACAATGTGCAGCTCAGCCTCGAGATGGCGATCACCGACCAGCTCACCGGCCTGCACAACCGCCGTTATATGGCCAGCCATCTCGATACGCTGATCACCGGCGCGCAGAAATCGGGCAAGCCGCTCGCCTTTCTGATCTTCGACATCGATCACTTCAAGACGGTCAACGACAGCCACGGCCACGACATCGGCGACGAAGTGCTTCGGGAATTCGCGGGCCGGATCGGCGCCAATGTGCGGGGCATCGATCTCGCCTGCCGCTATGGCGGCGAGGAATTCGTGGTGGTGATGCCCGATACCGATCTGCAACTGGCCTACGCAGTGGCCGAACGCCTGCGGCACAGCGTGGAGACGACGCCCTTCACCATCAGCCGCGCGCCGCACAAGCTCAACATCACGATCAGTATCGGCATCGCGGCGTCCGACAGCTCTGAAGATTCCCCCGAACAGCTTCTGCATCGCGCCGACCAGGCGCTCTATCGCGCCAAGCGCGACGGCCGCAACCGCGTGGTCGCCGACGCGGCGTAAAAGCTGCCGTCGATTGATGGCTTAAAGCGCCTATCGTTCTATACGTCGATGTTTTTCCAGCAATGACGGATTTCGGCGGAGGTATCGGGCCGCCTTCGTGAGATCCGCATAGAGGTGCGGCTTCAGCAATTTCTTTAGTGTCTCCGGCATCTGTCCGCGCAAATCGAGAAATACTGCGAGCGCAAAAGCCCAGTCGCGCTCACGCAAATATCCTTGCCGCGACCATTGCCATCCTTGCGAAATCGAGTCGCCGTGCTGGCTGAACGTGAACGCTCGGTTGGCGCCGAACAGGCCGAAACCGAGGAATGCGGTCATCAGGTCCGTCGCGAATTCGTGCATTTCATCGCCGCCAGGCATGTCGTCGCGAACCGCCATCAACCGATAGTGGGCGAGTTCGTGCACCAGCGTCGCCACCAAAACTGCGGGCTCCTTGATGCTTGTAGGATCGTACGTGACCGTCGGCATGTTTCCGTCAACGGCGAATGTCCCAAGCGGGGCCTTGCCGCCGGTGAATTTTAAAATCGCAAATTCGCCCACCCGCATATTTGGTCCGTCCGGCTGGGCGAGTAAATTGCAGGGCCAATCGGCCATGCCCGCCTGTGTCTTGACGCACTCGAAGACATGTTGCGCGCGTTCATGGCCGGTCGCTTCGGTGGGCGGGAAGAATTCACGGCTCGCCACGACCAGCGGAGAATTCTGCAGCCGCTGCATGCCGCCGAAATGGGTGAGAAGCGATTTCCAAGTGTCGAGCTGCCAGGATTCAAGTTCCGGTTCGAGGAACGACCTCTGCCCGAACAGGCGCAGTCCCATCATGGCGAAGGCGTTTTGTTGGCCTCGTCAATCACGCGAACGATCTTGTCGGAATCGTGGGCGCCGGAGATCATGTATTTGTTTTCGAAGATGAAGGTGGGCACGCCCGAGATGCCCATGCGGTGAGCGAGCGCGTCTTCGTGTTCGATGATCTGGCGATCGTCGTCGCCGGCCAAAAGGTCGCCCACCAGTTCCGGATCCATCCCCGCATCCGCCGCGATCTCCTTGAGCACGCCCGGGTCGCCGATATCGCGCCCCTGCTCGAAATAGGCCGCGAACAAACGCTCGACAATATCGTTCTGCTTGCCGGTCGACGCCGACCAGCGGATC
>JBEKLK010000278.1:0-4960 GCA_050010235.1 Rhizomicrobium sp. | reverse complement strand
AAGCCATGTACGAAGCGACATCGTCATGCTCTATCCCAAAGTGAACCCTTCGCTCGCAAACGGCAGGCGATGGACGCGTTTGCCGGTCGCGGCGAAGATGGCATTGGCGATTGCGGGCGCTGTGGCGCCCACGGCTTCTTCGCCGGCTCCACCGCTGGGTGCTTCGCTATCGAGGACGGTGACGTCGATGTCGGGCGTCTGCGCGAGAGTGGCCAGCGGGAAGTCGTGGAAATTCGATTGTTGAACTCGGCCTGCGTCGATGGTGATGGCGCTGAGGAACGCCGTCGAAAGTCCGAAGACGATGCCGCCTTCCATCTGCGCCGCCACGCTGTTGGGATTGACCGCGAGGCCGCAATCGACGACGCAGGTGATGCGATGAAGGCGAACTTCGTTTGCCGGCGTCACGGAAAGTTCCGCGACCTGGGCGACGATCGTGCCGTTCGAGTTTCCCATCGCGAAACCGCGCGAGCGGCCCGGCGATGGAGACATCCAGCCGGATTTCTGCAGCGCCGTGTCCAGAACGCGCAAGCCTCGATCGTCTCCCGCAAGCATGCCGCGCCGCAATTCGATCGGATCGCGTTTGGTGCGAAGCGCCAGCTCGTCGATGAAACTCTCCAGGGCAAACAGGTTTTGTGATTGGCCGACGGAGCGCCAATACGCCACCGGGACACCCGCATCCGTCAAAGTCCAGCCATAACGCGGTGCGGCAAACGCGTAGGCGCCCCGCGCGAAGCCGGCCAACGCTTCGCCGTCGACTTCGCCGGGGCCGAGCTTGTAGGCGCCGTATTCCGACCAATCGGGCAGGGACGCACAGGCCGACTCGAAACGCCACGCAATCGCATTGCCGCTCGCATCGAGTCCGGCGGCGATTTTCACCGCGACGGCCGGACGATACCAATCGTGCTGGATATCTTCTTCCCGGCTCCAGATCAGCTTGACGGGCGCTGCGATCTTCTGGGCGATCTCTGCAGCCTGGAGGGGAAAGTCGAGTTCGCCCCGCCGGCCGAACCCGCCGCCGGATAATGTCGTGTGGACGATCACCTTGTCGGGCGACACGCCGAGAAGCTTGGCGACGGAATTGCGGTTCGCCGTTTGCGCCTGGGTCGGCAGCCACAGCTCCATGCCGCCGGGCAAAGGCCGCGCCGTCGCGTTCATCGGTTCCATGGGCGCGTGCGAAACGAACGGCACTTCATAGACGGCTTCGAATTTCGACGCGGCCCCGGCCATCGCCGCGCCGTGCGCCTTGGCGAGCGCATCGACTGCCGCGCCGCGCGGCGCATAGGCGGTGCCCTCTTTTTCGACGGCGCTTCTCAGCGTCTCGCCATAGGTTTTCGAATTGATTTGAGTCGCATGCGTCAGATCCCATTGCGGTTTGAGCGCGGCGAGGCCCTGCCGGGCTGCCCAATAACCGTTCGCCACCACCGCGACGGCCGACGCCATCGGCACGACATGCACGACACCCGGGACTGCCATGGCCGGGGCGGGATCGACCTTTGCGAGCGTTCCGCCGAACGCGGGACATTGCGCAATCGTTGCGATCTTGAGCCCCGGCAGTTCGACGTCGATCCCGTAAATTCCCGAGCCGTTTGTTTTCGACGGAATGTCCAGCCGGGGAATCGACTTGCCGATATAGCGCCACGATTCGCGAGGTTTGAGCGCTGGCTTGTCGGGGACGGTTATTCCCGCGGCGCGCTCGGCAAGCGTGCCGTACGCAAGCTTACGCTTCGTTGCGGCATGAACGACCGCGCCCGAATTGGTGGTGCATTCCGATGCCGGAACGTTCCAGTGCCGGGCGGCCGCCGCGATCAGCATCAATCGCGCCCGCGCGCCCGTGGTGCGATATGCGTTCGCCTGAAAGCGCAACCCGCCGCTGCCATGGGTCGCATATTCGCCGAAGGCCGGATTGATGTGCGCCTCGTCGAGCGGCGCCATCGCGATGCGGACATTGGACCATGGGATATCGAGCTCGTCGGCGGCGAGTTGGGCGAGAGAGGTGCCCGTTCCCTGGCCGATTTCGCTCGTATTGGAAAAGATCGTGACCGTGTTGTCCGGCGCGATCTCAAGCCAGCCAGCCAGAACGGGAGGTTGTCCGGCCGCGCGGGCCGGGATTTCGATGGCCAACAGAAAGGCGGCCGCCGTTCCCGTCTGCAGGACGGCACGGCGTGATACGGAAACATGCGCTTCGCCGAACATGTCAGGCCGCCGTTGCGCGCCGGATGGCGCGACGAACACGAACATAGGTTCCGCAACGGCACAGATTGGTCAGGGCGTTGGAAATGTCGTCGTCTGTGGGATTGGATTTTCCGGCAAGCAGCGCCGCGGCGGCCATGATCATGCCCGATTGGCAATAGCCGCATTGCGGGACCTGTTCCGCGATCCAGGCCTTCTGCAATTTCTCGCCTTGCGCACCAAGGCCTTCGATGGTCGTGACTTTGGATTTGCCCACGTCCGACAGGTTGAAGGAACAGCTTCGCACGGGGTTGCCGTCGATATGCACGGTGCAGGCGCCGCAAAGCCCTTTTCCGCAGCCGAATTTCGTCCCGGTCAATCCCGCGCTTTCGCGCAGCGCCCAGAGGAGCGGCGTGTCGCCCGCCATGTCGATGTCGACGCGACGACCGTTCACCTCGATTTCAAACGCCATCCGTCTCCTCTTTGGCCCGTTTGGATTCGACGTATTTGCGCGTTTGGCAAACCCGATCGAAACAACGGCGTTCGAGAAAATCGGGCAACGCTAAAGCGGCGCGCGAGATAGCGTCAACACACGATCACGCGAGTGGCGCCAATCCGATTGTCGAGCGGTTGACGTTTCGTTGCGTCGCGCAGGTTTCGATTTTACGGCGCTGCGATCTCGTGAACGTGGATGTCGTGCGCCGCGTGCGTGCCCAGAACCTCGAGCGCGGTTTTCTCCTCATTGGCATTTCGGACATTGACCCAGAGGAGAATTCCGCCCCGGGCAAGTTGCTCGTTGACGAGCTTGGCGTGGTGTTCGTGCATCAGCCGTCCCAGCGCCACGCCGAGCGCCGCGCCGATGCCCGCCGCGACCAGCACCGGAATGACGGTTCCAATTCCGGCGACGACAAGAGCGCCGATGCCCGCGAGAGCAGGAGCGGGCAAATAATCCGCCTCGAGCAGCGAGACGTGCGAAAAGAAGGTCGCGCGCGGCGCCTTCGGATCGTCCTCCATCTCCTTCACTTGCCTGTAACGATGACCGAGTTTCTGTTCGACCGTGCTTTCGCTGGCGAGCACGGAGAAGGCCGCCCGGTCGAAGCCGCGCGTCTCGAGCGCAAAGACCGCTTTATCGAGCGCATCCGCGTCGTCGAATGCGGCAACCGCTTCCCTGATCGTAGCTGGCATCTTATGGGTTCCTTGTGTTGCTGGGGGCCGGATGGTCGTCTTGGCGATGTCTTTCCGTGCTGGGTTCTAGAAAAAATGAAAATACCAAAGCAGTGCGAGCGCCACCACAATGGCGATCGCGCCGCGAATGGCGTGTTTCAGGACCGGATGAATGGCGAGACTCCTCGCGTGCTCGGCAGCCGGCCGTTCTCCCGGGCGGCGCTCATTTCGCGAGTTGCTTTCGGATGGCCTGCAATTCCTCGCGGCGCTTGGCGCTCACCGCGGGATATTTCATATCGAGGTCCTGCAGCGTATCGAGCACGATCTTCGAGACGATGAGCCGGGCGTTCGGCTTGTCGTCGGCGGGAACCACGTACCATGGTGCATGATGGGTGCTCGTCGCGCCCAGGCACTCGCCATAAACTTCCATGTAGCGCTTCCAGTATTTTCGCTCCTCGACATCCGCCTGGCTGAATTTCCAATTCTTCTCGGGTTCGTCGATCCGGGCAAGGAAGCGCTTGCGTTGCTCCTCCTTCGAAAGATGCAGGAAGAATTTGACAACCCGGGTTCCGTTGGCGTGGAGGTGCTTTTCCAGATTGACGATGGAGCGATAGCGATCATGCCAGAGAGTCTCGTCATGCTTCGGCGCATCGGGCAATCCTTCGGCGACCAGAAGTTCGCGGTGCACCCGGACGATCAGCACCTCTTCATAATAGGAGCGGTTGAAGATGCCGATTTTTCCCCGCTCGGGCAGATTGCGCGTGGTGCGCCAGAGAAAGTCGTGCTGCAGTTCTTCGCCGCTGGGATGCTTGAAACTGAACACCTGGCAGCCCTGGGGGTTGACGCCGGACATCACATGCGCGATGGCGCCGTCTTTCCCGGCGGCGTCCATAGCCTGGAAGATCAGCAGAACGGCGTAGCGGTCGCTCGCATAGAGCAGTTCCTGCTGCGCACTCAATTGCGCGACGTGGTCCTCCAGGAATTTCTTGTATTGTCCCTTGGATTTGTACACGGGATCGATCTTCGTCGGCCATTTCTTGAGGTTGACGTGGTCGCCTTCATGCACGCGAAAATCTTTGGAATGTATTTTCATCCTTATCCTTTCGGCGGCCGGCGCCGCTCTAGACGATCTTCAGACGACGAAAAACCGGAACTTTCACCATATCCAATCCAAGCGCGAAGACGGCAGCCGCGGCAAGCGTGGCCGCCACGACCCACACCGGCAAGGGCGCCATGGCTACTCCTCCGATGGCCAACCCCGAAGCGATCGAAAGATCGGCGGCGGATGACAGGATAAGCCAGTTGCTCGGCCGAGAGGACCACAAATGCCGGCGCTCGCGATTGGTATATGTGGTCGCCTGATTGCCGAACACGATCACGATAAAGGCCAGCGTTCTGAGCGCGCCCGTATCAAACCCCATGCGATAGACGCCGAAGGCCAGGATGGATGTGCAGAAGACCAGTTCGCCGATTCCCATCGTAGCGCCTGCCACCGTCAGGTTTCCGATGCGCCAGGCATTCGGAACCGGCGACGGCCGGACATTGTCGGTTGTCAACGACATGCCGAGGAAATCGCCGGTGATCATGATGAGGACCATCAGCAAAGGCGTCAGGATCGCGTGGCCGG
>JBEKLK010000277.1:0-4992 GCA_050010235.1 Rhizomicrobium sp. | reverse complement strand
ACGGTCGATGGAGATATTGATGGTCTGTGTGGTCGTTCCACCGTGGCCGTCCGACACGGTGTAGGTGAACGTGTCGACCGGGTGCGAGCCCGTGGCCGCACTGTTGATCGCGGAGGTGTCGCTGGCGTCGTAGATGTAGCTACCATTGGCGTTTAGCGTCAGGCTGCCATACCTGCCCGCGACCGCTGCGCCTACATTCGCGCCGGAGCCGGCGGCGGCCGTGATCGTCAAGCTGTCGCCATCGGGATCGCTGTCGCCGTCAAGGCCGCCCGTGCCTCCGGTGCCCGACGTTCCCGACGCCGACGCGCTCTCCAACACCGAGGCGCTTTCAGTCACTACGGTCGGCAGGCGATCGAGGGTGATGGTCAGGTCGGCGGTCGCCGTGGCGCCTGCGCCGTCGCTCGCGACATAGGTGAAAACATCCGTGGGGTGCGAGCCGGTCGGAGCGTTCGCCAAAGCGCTGACTTCGCCGCCCGTTGCGCCTGCCACATAGGTGTAGCTGCCGTCCGCGTTGAGCGTCAGATTGCCGTAACTGCCCTGAATTGCGGCGCCGACATTGCCTGCCGAGCCTGAAACCGATGCTACGGACAGGGTGTGGCCGTTTAGATTGACGGCGCCGCTCAACACGCCCGCGCCGGCGCTTTCATTTACTGTTTCTCCGGCAATGTCGTTGGCGGTCGGGCTCAAATTGAGGCCGATGACGTTGGTGCCGAGCGTTATGGACGTGCCCGCAAACGCGCCCGTGAACGACGCCGTAGTCTGCGTCGTGTCGCTGGTGTCAAAAATGGACGCGGAGATATTCTGACCCGTGGAGTCGGCGGTATAGCCGTCCTGGCCGTCCCAAACCAGGACCGTGAGACTACCGGGCGCGCCACTCGCATTCGTCGCCGGGTCGAAGCGGATCAGATCGGTCGCCGCGATGATCGTGGCGTTCGTGTTCGAGAGGCTCGTCGATATGGTCGTCCACGTCGAGCCGCTATTCGACGAGTATTGCCATACGCCTTGCGCGGCGGTCGCCGCGTTCCCCACGACGGCAATGCCGCCGAACGGATGACCGAGGATGGAATCGTATTGGGAGCCGGTGATGAGCGACGATACGGTCGCGCCGGCAGGACTTGTATTGTCGAAGACGTCGGCGAGCGCCGACGGCGCGCCGTTCGAGATCGGCCCCACATCCGAGTATATCCGCGCTTCCATGTCCTGCGGGGGATATTGATAGGCGGCGTAGTTGATCTCGGTCCAGGTGAAGAGCAGGCCGCCGGCCCCGCCATTCGCGGCCGTGACATAAGGTGCTTCGTTGTCGACGTTCGCCGCAGGCGTATCGATGAGAAACTCGTTGGTCAATGCGGTGTTGCTTGAGTTGTAAATGCGGGCGTAGATGTCCTGCTCGTTTCCGGTGCCCGAGCCGCCGTTGGGGCGCGCGTAGGTGACGATATAATCGCCATTGGCAAACAAAGTCGCTTCCGCTGCGTTGGGCGACTCGGTGCCACCAGCGGACGATTCGGTCGCGTTGGCGATGATGAATGGCGTCGGCGAGCCGCTGAAGCCGGGCCCATAGATTGCACCATAAAGGTCGCCGGCCGGTAACTGGTATCCGCTCCCACCGCCGGCTCCCAGTGTGGAATACATGACAAGCAGATCGCCGTTGAAAAGCACGGTTTGACCCCAGACCGTGGCGCCGCTTGGTACATCGGCCGTAAGATTGACCGGTGAAGAAATCCCCGAGATCGCGCCGTTGTTGCCAACCGTGAAGGTCACGCCGTAGGAATTATTGTTGCCGGCTTGGTACGACACATCGATATCGTTGCCGCTCGCGGTCTCCCGCACATTTATGATACTGCCCTGCGACCCGCCGATTGTGGTTGTCGATGTCAACGCGTTGAAGTTCGAATCGTAGACCTCGGCAACAGGGATGGAGCTCGAGAAAGTCGAGGTCGATTGCGACCAGGAAACGACATAATCGCCGTTCGAAAGCTGCACGACGCTCGAATATTCGTTGTCGGCATCATTCGAAGCGGTGTTGACGATCGTCTTCGAAGTAACCAGAGAGACAGAGCCGCCGGATACCTGGAACTCTCGCGCAACTATGGATGTGGCGTCGTAGTCTGGTGTAGAGGTATTGTCGATGTCGGAAACGACCCAGAATTCGTTTGATGCCGAACCGGGAACCGCGACCTGAAAATAGTCGAACTGCGTACTTTCGGATAGTTCGCTCCCGATTCGATTGCCGTTCACATCAAAGACGTCGAGCGCCTCGTTGAAGCCTTGCGAACCGTTGACCCCGGATTGGTCCCCATGCTGCCACGGAACAACGATGTCGCCGTTTCCGATGACGCAGGCAAGCCCGAGGTCGGCACCTACGGTTTCGTTTCCGAAACTCTCGTTTTCCACGGTGAAGACGCCGGTCGTGAGAATTCCCTCATAGGCATGCAGCGACGCGCCAGTAAACGGATCGATCGGCGCGTTTGGGCCGGTGTTGTAGTCGAGCGTCCAGCTTCCTCCCAGATCGGCACTACCGATGTCGTGCGTGGACGCGTTGACGTCCACGCCCGCATATTGCGAAAGGTCCGCTACGAATTGCTGGCCGCCAGTCCCCTCGGCCACGTCACAAGCGTAGAGCGAAAGCGCCCCGGTCGCGCCAAGCGCACCACCGATATCGGAAAGCTGATCGCTGTAGTTCGCGAGATTTGAGCTGTTCAGCAACGTGTCACCCAGTTCGATTTCCCCGGAGCCGCCATGCGCGACGATCTGAATGCCGTGCAATCCGCTGAGATGCTCGGCCGCGATGATCGAGGCGATCTGCGCGAGGCCGTCCTGATCCGGATTGAGAACGAACGCTCTCTCGCCCGGCTTCAGACCGGCGAGAAGATCGGCGATGTCGGAAACGCGGGAGTCGATGAAAACCACATCTCCTACGTAATCCGCAGGCTCGAGAGGTTTCGCGAAGTCGAAAAGGTTCAAATGGTTTTCGGCTACGGCGGTGCTTCCAGCCAAGACCGACAGATCGGCCAAGTTCACCGGGACGAAAGACGGCGCTTGCAACGACAACGGCTGAAACGTTGGGGTCCCGAGTTGTTCGATTGTCTCCAGACCTACCGCGAATGGGACGAATGTCTGCGCGTTGGACGACAGCTCGTCCGATCGTTCGGATGTATCGTTAGCGTAGAGGTCGCTATCCCCACTCATTGAGCCGAGATTTTTCATCGCACACCTCACCGAGTGGTTCGCAATACGCTATCCCAGAATTTCAAATTAGGTGGCGGAATTTGTCTTAGCAATCGGAATGAATGATCAATCGATTGCTCTATGCAAAAATGTCTCCTGAATATTTCTATCGCCCGATTATACCCTATCAATTCACCCTTGATTGACCGTATCGCTCCATTCAAATTTCGATGATTGGTACAATTGGTATGGCCGCCATCATTCGAGATCGCTCGCGCGATTTTACGAAGCCCTGAAGGCAGTCAAGACGATTCCATTCGCCAAGCAGCGACCCAAGGAAAATAGTGCACGCTGTTTTCGCAAATCCGAACGTCACACCGAAATCAATCGAATGCGCTGCGAACTAGATTTCTGCTTTTGGGAGTTTGCTTGCGTTTAGCTTGCAGTCTCGAAGTCGACAACGCCGAGAGACGCGAGGTTCACATCGTCGGTCCGTGCGATGACAAAATCGTCGCCCGCGCCGATAGTGCGCAGGAGAACGGTGTTGAAATTCGTCAGTCACAGTTGTCTCGCCACGACCGCCGCATCGATGGCGACCCCGCCGCTCAACGTGTCGATCAAATCGATTGATCCATACCGGTGTCGAGGCCTTTGATTGTGTCGAGGTGCGTGTCGGTCAAATTCTCGCCCACGTGTAGCCGAAGATATCGGCTCCGGAGCCCACAGAGCGCTTGTCGGCGCCCTGGCCACCCTCGATGCCGTTGGGGGGCCGCTGCCGGCTTGAAAGCCCCAAATCCGACCAAGGCAAATCCACGTGACGCTGGGGCATTTGCTTCCTATAGTCCCCCGTCGCTTCCAGGGAGTTGAGCAGATGGAAAAGGCCACCTTCGGCGCGGGCTGTTTTTGGGGCGTTGAATCGTTCTTCCGCCAGGTGCCGGGCGTCGTCGACGCCATCGCCGGTTATGCCGGCGGCAGCGTTCCCAATCCGACCTACAAACAGGTGTGCACGGACCGCACAGGCCATGCCGAGGTGGTCGAAGTGACGTTCGATCCCGCCAAAGTCTCCTACGGCCAGCTTGTCGACGTGTTTTTCATGAACCACGACCCGACGCAGTTGAACCGCCAGGGCCCGGATTTCGGGACGCAATACCGCTCCACCATCTTCGCCCATTCGCCGGAACAGGAAAACATCGCGCGGGAGAAAATGAACGCGCTTTCGAAATCAGGCCGTTTCAAACGCCCGATCGTGACCACCATCGAGCCGGCGCCGCCTTTCTGGCGCGCGGAGGAATATCACCAGCGCTATTTCGAGAAGAACGGCCTGCCCTCCTGCCATGTGAACTTTGCGGACCAACAATGAAAAGACGACGCGCAATTGCAGGAGTGACGATCGCCATGGCGATGGGTTTCACATCGATGTCCGCCTATGGCCAATTGAGCCGCGGCGACCGTTATTCCGGCGCACCGTGGGCGACGCGCTCGCCCGTTCTGGCGCAACACGGCATGGCGGCGACCGAACAGCCCCTCGCCTCGCAAATCGCCATCGACGTGCTCAAGAAGGGTGGCAGCGCGGTGGATGCGGCCATCGCCGCCAACGCCGCGATCGGATTGATGCAGCCTGTGCTCAACGGCATCGGCGGCGACCTGTTCGCGATCGTGTGGGATCCCAAGACGAAAAAGCTCTACGGCTATAACGGCTCCGGCCGGGCTGCGATGGGCCGCGATCTCGCCAAGATGCAGGCTGAAGTCGAGGCGGCGTGGAAAAAGGCGGGAAAAACACCAACGCCGCATATACCGTCCGTGGGTTCGCTGCCGATCACCGTGCCG
>JBEKLK010000276.1:0-4997 GCA_050010235.1 Rhizomicrobium sp. | reverse complement strand
ACCCGGGCGGCTGCGCGACCATCTCGAACGGCGCGCGCTCAAGGTTTCGGAACTCAAGGCCGTGGTGCTCGACGAAGCGGACGAAATGCTCGATCTGGGCTTTCGCGAGGATCTCCAGTTCATCCTGGAGACGACACCCGCCGCGCGGCGCACGCTGATGTTCTCGGCGACCCTCCCCAAGGCCATCGTCAGTCTCGCGCAGCACTACCAGCGCGATGCGCTTCGCATCCAGACGCTGGGCGAAACGCGCGGCCATGCCGATATCGAATATCGCGCCATCCGCATTGCCCACAACAAGGCCGAGAGCGTGGTGGTCAATCTCTTGCGTTTTCTCGATCCGCCGAGTGCACTGGTGTTCTGCGGCACGCGCCAGAGCGTGCGCCATCTCGAAGCGATCCTGCGGGAACGCGGCTTTGCGGCCGTAGCGCTTTCCGGCGAACTGAGCCAGAGCGAGCGCAATCACGCGTTGCAAGCGTTGCGCGACGGACGCGCGCGCGTCTGCGTGGCGACGGACGTGGCGGCGCGGGGCATCGACCTGCCGAATCTCGGCCTTGTCATCCACGCCGACCTGCCGAACGATGCCGAAGTGCTCCAGCATCGCAGCGGGCGGACGGGACGCGCCGGCCGCAAGGGCGTCAGCATCCTTCTGGTGCCCAATTCGCGCCGCCGCCGCGCCGAAGAAATGTTGAACCGCGCGCGGGTCAATTACGTGTGGAGCGAGGCGCCTTCGGCCGAAGACATCCGCAAGCTGGATCAGGACCGGCTCTTGCAAAATCCCATTCTGACGGAACCGGGCAGCGACGACGATTTCGCCATGGCCGACGCGCTGCTGGCGGCGCATCCGCCGCGCGATATCGCAGCGGCGTTTGTGAAACTCTATCGCGCGCAATTGCCGGCGTCGGAAGATATCGCCGACACGGCGGAGGTTCGGCAGGAACCGCGCGGGCCCCGGCAACACACGAGGCCGCCACATGCCGAAGGCGCGCACCGGGACCGCGCGCGGGACGATCGGCCGCGCGCGCAATCGAAGCCGCCACGCAACAAAATGGTGGACGGCGTGTGGTTCAAGATCACGGTCGGACGCGAGCGAAACGCCGATCCCAAATGGCTGTTGCCGGAAATCTGCCGCCAGGGCGAGATCGGCAAGAAGGATATCGGCGCGATCCGGGTCTACGAGACGGAAACGCGATTCGAAGTCAGCCGGGATGTCGCGGAGAAATTCGCGGACCTGGTCGGCGCGCGCAAGAAAGGCGGCGTGCGGATATTCCCCGCGCCCGACGGAGAAGCCGGCCCGACGGCCGCCAATCCCGTTCCGGTCGTCCCGCAAGGCGACCGCGACAGGCCGCGTGCGGATTCGGGCCGAGCAGACCGCAAGCTGAAAAAGAAGTGGCACGCGAAGAATCAGCACGGCGGCAAGAAGAAAACCGGCTAGGCTGCGACGCGCCGGTTCGTGGCGTCCGCCCGCTTCGCAATTCGACCCGTAAAAGAGGAAAGCCCATGGCGTCGCGTCCCCCGAATTATTCTCACGATCGATCGCAGCGCGAGCGCGCCCAAAGCGCCAAGAACGATGCGAAGGCGGAACGCCGCGCCGAAAAATCCGCGCGTCGCAAGGCGGCCAGAGGCGAAGGTCCGCCCGCAGCGACAGACGAACTGCCGCCCAAGACCGAGGAATAGCGCACAACCGGCCGCGTCAGAACATCCGGAAGGATGGGGTCAGCGCCAGGACCCTGCTCACGAGATCGGCCTGCCGGCGCGTGCCGGTCTTGTCGAACAGTCTCTGCAGATGCGCTTTCACGGTGCGGCACGTGATGCGGAGTTCTTCCGCCAGATGCGCGATCGTGTGGCCTTTCATCAGCCCGGCCAAGACGCGCGCCTCCGCGGCCGTGAGGCCGAACGCTTCCATCAGCATCGCTGCGGGCAACACGGAAGCCGGTTCCGGAACCGTGACCAGCACGATCATGTGCCGGCCGCCCTCTTCGCGCAGGGGGCCGTCTTCGCGCAGTGGAATGAGCCAGAGAATGGCATCGCCGTGGACCCGCGCGATCTTCTTCATCAGGGGCGCGGTGCCTTCGCCGAGCAAGGCATCGTCGAACAGCCTTTGCGCCGCGGGATGGCGCGCAACGAGCAGACGGTTTTGCTCCCGGAAGATCGTGCCTTCGGCGAGGAGCGCCGCAGCAGCGCGGTTGGCGCAGGCGATGATTCCCGGCCGCTCGACCAAGATGACGGCGCCGTTCAGCCTTTCGAGCAGGGGCGCCACGCCGCCCAGCGACACATCGCCCAAGCCGGCGAGAACGAAGGCTTCGCTGCCCGCGGGGGCATAGCTGTTGTAGGCGACACTGCGCATGGGCCCATCTCCGTGACCATCGCCCGCGAGCACCCGCCCTGTCCGCGACGGAGGCACTGCGCTAGGCTATCGGCGATAGTCATGGGGTCTTTCGGACTTGAACTCCTCAAAAACCGCCTCAAAATTTCTCAAAGCCGCTTAAAAATGGACCAGAGGTCGCCCGGCGAAGGTTTTTATTGCTTCGGCCCGTTTCGGCTGGACCCGGCAGAGCGCGCGCTGACGCGTGACGGCACGCCCATTCCCCTGACCTATCGCGTCTTCGAGACGCTGCTGGCGCTCGTCAGGAATCCCGGCCGCCTTCTGACCAAAGACGAGCTGATGGATTTCGTCTGGCCCGGCCGGATCGTGGACGAAGGCAGCCTTACCCAGGCCATTTTCACCTTGAGAAAAGCGTTGGGCAGCACCCAGGAGGAAGGCCGCTACATCGTCACGGTGCCGGGACGCGGCTATAGCTTCAGCGCGCCGGTTCACATCGAAGCCGGCGCCGCATCCGCCGCGACGATTCGAGAAGCGCTGGCGTCCGGGCCGATGGCCGAACTGGGCGCCGCGCGCCAATGGCCGCTGTCCAGAATGACAATCGGCTATCTGGCGGTGTCGTGCCTGCTGGCGATGGTTGCGGCGGGCATCGCGTTTCTGCTGCTGCACCGGAGCGGCGCGCCGGTGCCCGGAAAGCCGATTGTCGTGGTGGTGGGCGACTTCCAGAACCTCTCCAGCAATCCGCTGTTCGACAAGACGTTTACGACGGTGACGAAGATCGACCTGCAGCAGTCCCCCTACCTGACGATTATTCCGGAACACACGATCGAAGACACACTCGACCTGATGACGCGTCCCAAGGACGCATCCCTCACTCCCATGCTCGCCCAGGAAGTGTGCGCCCGCAACAACGGCCAGGTGACGGTCAGCGGCGTCATCGCGCAGGTCGGCGCCAGCTATTTTCTGACCCTGACGGCGACCGATTGCGTCAGCAACGAAACCCTTTCGACGGAGAAGACCGAAGTTGCGACGCGCGATGCGCTGCTCCCGGCGTTGGACGGGCTGGTCGGGCGCGTGCGGGAACGCCTGGGGGAACCGACGGCGTCGATCCGGGAATTCAATGTGCCCATGCTCCGGCAGCGCACCGCCTCGTTTGATGCGCTCAGGGCCTATTCGGAAGCGTCCTGGGATTTCAGCCACGGGAAGAACAACGAAGCGATACCGCTGTTTCAGCACGCCATCGACATCGATCCCAAATTCGCGGCCGCCTATGACGGGCTTTCGACGGTCTATTCGAACCTGCACGAAACGAAACTGGACGTCGCCAACATCACCAGGGCCTATGCCTTGCGCGACAAGGCCGGCGAGCTGGAAAGCCTGCACATCGCGATCCGCTACAACCAGAGCGTCACGGGAGACAGCTACGAAGCCATCCGCATTTTGAAGACGTGGACGGAGCTTTACCCGAACGATGCGGCGGCGTGGGCCAACCTCTCGAACGACGAGAACTGGATCGGCGAATACGCGCCCGCGATCGTGGACGGCAAAGAGGCGCTGGCGCTGAACCCCGGCGCGGAAAGCAACTATGTCGTCCTCGCGCGCGCCTATCTTCATTCCGGCCGGTACGATCTCGCCGCCGCGACCTGCGCGGGGTCGGTCGCGCGTCATCTGGACGGATACGACACGCACCGGCTGCTGCTGCAGATTGCTTTCGCGCGACAGGATCTCGCCGGCGTCCAGCGGCAGATGGATTGGGCCGCGGGAAAACCGGCCGAGCGCATGATGCTGATCGAAGCGGGGCAAGCCGCATTCAGCCGGGGACAGGTCCGCCACGGGCTCGAATTGTTTGCCCGCGCGGTCGAACTCGGGAAAAGCTACGGACTTGGCAATTTCGTGGCCGCACCCGACGCCCGGCTCCTGAACGATCTCGGCATGACCGAGCTGGCGCGCGAAAGCCTGGCGCAGGTTCCCGCGGATTACGATTCGCCGGATTACCGTTTCTCGCTGATGGAATTCGGCGACCAGGCGCGCGCCGAAGCGCTTCTGCAGGCCGATCTGAACAAATCGCCGTCCGACACGCTGTTGAATACGGTCTATGCGCCGGAGGAGCGCGCGGCGCTGGACTTGCGCCGGGCGCAACCCGCCGCGGCCATCGCGGCGCTGAAACCCGCAGCACCCCTCGAACTGCGCACCTTCGATATTCCCTATCTGCGCGGGCAAGCCTATCTCGCGGCCAATGACGGCGTTCATGCGGCGATCGAATTCGACAAGATCCTCGCCAATCGCGGCGTCGAAGCGGTGTCGGCGCTCTATCCGCTGGCCGAACTGGGACTGGCGCGCGCGCAGCGCCTGCAGGGAAACGTGCGCGAGAGCCGGGCCGCCTATCAGCGCCTGTTCGCTTTCTGGAAAGACGCCGATACCGATTTGGCGGCGCTTCAGGACGCCAAAACCGAATACGCGCGGTTGCCGTCGTCTTAGAGCGGATTTGGATTGGCTTTGCGCGGCCCCCCTTCCGTCACGCGGCTGGCGCCGCGCGCCACCTTCCCCCGCGAGGGGGGAAGGTCAAAAAAGGAAGAGCGCGCAGAAGCCTTTTTTAAGCCTGCCCCCCTCGCGGGGGATGGTGGACGCCTCGCAACTTTTGCGAGGCGGACGGAAGGGGGCCGGCGCGATTTAACTC
>JBEKLK010000275.1:0-5076 GCA_050010235.1 Rhizomicrobium sp. | reverse complement strand
AATGTCCGGAGACGGATCATTGTCCAATCGCCGGCCAGAAAGCCCGGAATCGTGAGCACAACGCGGCCGTTCCCGCGCGGCAGCTCGGCAGTCGGGTAAGGCGGCGGATTCAGCGTGCAGGACGCGAGCGCGCGCAAATCCCGCACCCAGCTCGAAAAGCCGAGATGCGAGCCGCGTGCGGGCAGGATCGCGCCGAGCGTGTCCGTCATGAACCCCTACATGGCCGAGATGCCGCCATCCACCTTCAACTCCGCGCCGGTGACGAATTTCGATTCGTCGGAGGCGAGATAGAGTACCGCATAGGCGATGTCGTCGGGCTCGCCGATATGGCCGAGCGGCACCTGCCGGCCAAGCTTGGCATAGGCTTCTTCCTTGCCGAAGCGCTGCACCAACCCATCGAGAATGGGCGTCGCGACGAACACGGGATGGATCGAATTCGAGCGGATGCCGTAGCCCTTGCGCGCGCAATAGAGCGCCACCGATTTGGACAGATGGCGCACCGCCGCCTTGGCGGAATTGTAAGCCGCCATATTGTGGCCTGCGATGATGCCCGAGATCGACGAGATGTTGACGATCGAACCGCCCAATCCCGTCGCCTTCACCGACTTCGCCATCAATTGCAGCGAGAGCTTGCAACCCAGAAATACGCCATCGAGATCGATCGCGTGAACGCGCCGCCACTCCTCGGACGTGATGTCCTCGAGATCCTTGGTGAGGCCGATGCCGGCATTGTTGACGAGCACGTGAAGCCCACCAAACGCCAGTTCGGTCTGGTTGAGCGCTCGCACCCAATCGCCCTCGATGGTGACGTCATGGGGAATGGCGATGGCTGCGCCGCGATGGGATTGGTTGATCGACTCCGCAACCTTTCGTGCGCCTTCGAGATTGATATCGGTGATCGCCACGCGCGCGCCTTCGCGCGCCAGCATGCGGGAAGCGGCCTCGCCCAAGCCCTGCGCACCGCCCGTCACGAGCGCGATCTTTCCTGCCACGCGTCCAGTCATGTCGTGTCCCTGCAAATGTTTCGACGGCGAATTTCGTCCATCGCGCGCGGCGCGGCAAGCAAGCTCATCTCCCGGTGAATTTCGGCGAACGCTTCTCGAGGAAAGCCTTGATCGCCTCTTTGTAGTCCTCGCTGGTCGTCGTCAGCGCATATTGATCGAGGTCCATGAAAGTCGTCGCGTGATGCAGAGCGTTCGCGGCGGCGTTCACCGATTGCTTCGTCATCCGCACCACATTGGGCGGCAATTTGGCGAGCCGCGCCGCCCAGGCCTTCGCATGCGAAAGCGCCTCGCCGTCCGCCGCGATTTCGTCCGCCAGTCCCCAGGTAAGCGCTTCTTCGGCTTCGACCCGCTCGCCGAAGATCACGAAGCGTTTGGTGCGGGCGGGCCCGATCAGCGATACGAGCCTCGGCACCGCGTGCCAGCTCATGTTCATGCCCAGCGGAATCTCGGGCAGGCGAAAATGCGCCCCACGACCCATAATCCGGAAATCGCACGACGCCGCCAGCGCCCCGCCCCCGCCGATGCAGTATTTCTCGATGGCGCAGATCGTGACCTGTTCCATCCGCTCCCACGCATCGCACATGTCGGGACCGATCCTGACCATGTGGCGGCGCTCGAGAAGGCCGGTCGCGCGCCTGCGATCCATGCCGGGGTCTTTCAAATCCGCACCCGCCGTAAACGCGCCCTTGCCGGCAAGAATGACGGCGTGGGTTTCGAGATCGTTTGCAAAACTTTGCGCCGTCTCGGTCAGCTCGAGGATCAGCTGGCGCGACATCGCATTGCGGCCGTCTCCGCGATCGATGGTGACGATTGCAACCGCACCCTCGCGCAGGACTGTGATGAACTCGCCGATCCTGGTTTCGCTCATGACGTTTGCAGGTAGCGTACGAGACCGAGCAGCGTTCGCCGCGGCACGAACGGCGCCAGCCGCGCCATGAATGCGTTCCGCGCGCCGGTGATCATCACGCGGCGATTGTTGCGGAAGGCGCGGTAGCCCATGCGCGCGACCGTCATGGAAGGCATGGGGGTGCCGGCGCGCGCAAGTCTCGTTTTGTCTGTTCCGGCGCGCGCGCGGAATTTGCTGGTCGTCGGTCCCGGACAAAGACAGGAGACATGCACGCCGGTCCCGCGCGCCTCTTCCCACAACGCTTCCGAAAACGACAGCACAAACGCCTTGGACGCGTAATAGATGGCCATAAAGGGTCCCGGCTGGAACGATGCGGTCGACGCGACGTTCAAGACGCCGCCGCGTTTTTTCGCCAGCATGCCAGGCCAATAGGCATGCGTCAGTTCGACGAGTGCGCGGATATTGAGATCGAGCATGCCGAGCTGTTGCGCTGCGTCCGAGCCGTCGAACGCACCCGCGATGCCGTAGCCGGCATTGTTCACCAGCACGTCGACGGATAGCCCGCGTGCGGCGATCTCTGCGGCAAGCTTCGTTCCCCCGCCGACCGTACCCAGATCCAGCGCGATCACGTGTGTCGCGATGCTGTATTTCTTGGCCAGACGTTCGGCGGCGTCCTTCAGCGCCGGTTCGGAGCGCGCCGTCAGGATCAATGTGTAACCGTCCTTGGCGAAACATTCGGCGAGATCGAGACCGATGCCGCCGCTTGCGCCGGTGACCAGCACGGTCTGTCCGTCGCCTTTTCTTTTCCGCGCCAAGAGGAAATTCCTTTCACGACCATATTTGGAAATCGAATTTGAAGAACCGCCCCAGTCAGATCATTTCGCGCCGCGGGTGATCCACCACAATGGCTTTCCCGTCCGATGCCGCCACGACTGAATGACACGTGTCGGGCGGAACGATGCCGACAAATCCGGGACCCGCTCGTTTCGTGACTCCATCCATTGTGATATCGAGCTCGCCTTCCAACACGTGCCAGACCTCTTCCTGAGGATGGGAATGTTCGTGGATCGACGAGCCGGCATCGAATTCGTAATGCACGAACGTCATGCTGGCCGAATCGAAATAGCGACCGCGCCAGCCGGGCTTGCGTTCCACGACCGGCAATTTGCTGGTATCGACAAAGCTCATGTTCGTTCCGGGAATAAAGCCGCCCATCGAGCCTACCAATTCTGGGTTTATTTGGGAACTCGCGACGAGCGACGGCATATCGCGGCTTCGCGTGCATTCCGCGCTGGCATGCTGAATCAGACCGGGGCATTTTCCCGGGGAGGTCAACGGGCCGAAGCATGATTGCATTTCTCTGTACGGCGCTGAGCGCTGCCGCGTTCTTTGGCTCGATCGGCCTCGGCGATTTGTGGCCGCTCGCCTGGGTGGCGCCGCTGCCCATCCTGTGGCTTGCATTCGGGCGCTCTCGCACCGTCACCGTCGCGATGGCCGCGTTCGTCGCCTATGCGATCGGATCCTCCAATGTTCTGGAGGCCTATGCCGGCTTCCTGCCGCTGACGACGCTGATCATAGCGATCTGCGGTCCGGCGGCGGTTTTCATGGCCTCGGTGCTGGCCGCGCGCTTCGTGGCGGCGCGGGTCAACCCGTTGGCCGGCGTCCTTGCGTTCGCGACATTGTGGACGTCGCTCGGTTATCTGGCCTCGTTCGGGCCCGACGGCACGGCGGCCAATATCGCCTACAGCGAAGTGCCGGCGCCGATGCTCATTCAGAGCGCCTCGCTGTTCGGATTGTGGAGCATCGCGTTTCTCATCGCCTTTGTGCCGGCGTCGATTGCGCTGGCGCTGCGCCGAAGGAAGGTCCTTCCTGCTGCACTCGGCATCGGCCTGTTCGCGGTCAACGCCGCCTATGGCGCCTATGTGCTGGCACAACCCACAGGGCCGGTTCTACGCGCAGGCTTGATCGACAGCGATCAACTGGGCTCGGCGGCATTTGCCGACGATGGGGCGGTCGCATTGGCGGCCATCGACGCCTATGACAGCCAGGCCTTGAAACTGGCGCGTGACGGCGTGCGCCTCGTCGTCTATCCCGAAAAGCTTGCCATCATCGAGCAGCCCTGGCGCGCGCAAGCCGAGACCAAACTTGCAGCGACGGCCAAAGCGCTGAACGCGACACTGGTCGCGGGCTTCGACAGCCGCGACGGCGCAACACGCGAGAATATCGCCTGGGTTTTTCCGCCGGATGGCGGCCGACCGGAGGTCTATTCGAAGCGACACATGGTTCCGGGCCTCGAACGCGCGTTCACGCCCGGCGCTGTGCCGCTTACGCTTCCGAACCATATCGGCATCGAGATCTGCAAAGACATGGATTTCAACCGCATGCTGCGCAAGGATTCGCGCGCGCATCCGGAGGTACTCGCCGTTCCCGCCTGGGATTTCGACGCCGACGCGTATCTGCACGGCGATATGGCGATTCTGCGCGGCGTCGAGAACGGCTTCGCGATGGCGCGCAGCGCACGCGACGGCCTGCTCACGCTTTCCGACGCACAAGGCCGCATTCTGCAGGTCAGGCGCACGGATGGTGCGGGCTTCACAACATTGGCGGGCGATCTGCCGCGCGGCACCAATGCCGGCAATACGCTTTACGACCGGATCGGCGATGTGTTTGCGTGGCTGTGCGTTGCCGCCAGCGCAGGTCTGTTGCTGCTCGGGGTTTTCCCGCGGAAGAAGGCTGCGTGAGTGCGCGCTACTCCGCCGCGATCGAAACCGGCGTCGACAATTGGCGGCCGCCGTTCAAGGTCATCAGATAGCGGATTCCTTCCTCGGCGATGTCGTCGCCGATCATGCGATCGCTTTCCTTGTACAGCTCTTCCATGTCGACATAGGCCGCATAAACGCCGCGCGTGCGCTCGGTGATGATGCCGGCCTTGAGCAAGGTCTTGATCAGCACGCGAAAGATCGAGGTCGAATCCCGCAGCCGCGTGCGAATCCGCGCGTCGCTGAACGCTTCCATCATGGCGCCCTGAACCCAGGCCATATCGAGCCCGAATTCTTCATAGAGCGAGCGCTTCTGTTCGGGGCTGCCGAGATTGCGGAGCAGACCCACGAACACTTCGGCCGCCCAATCCTCGACCTTGTTGCGCTCTCCCTCTGAGAGATGCGGGATCGTGCGGTCGGCCCAGATCTTTCCGAATTTGTGGTGGAACGCTTCGTCCGTCATCAC
>JBEKLK010000274.1:0-6931 GCA_050010235.1 Rhizomicrobium sp. | reverse complement strand
ATTCCGTTATCATTTTCCAAGAACGTATTTGCGGCAGGCCGAAGCCGCCAAAGGCGATTGGATCGTGTACTACGAGCCGCGACGACCGAGCGGCGACCTCAGCAGCAGAGGCGGACGCCAAGCCTATTTTGCGACGGCTCGACTGGATTCCATTCAGCCGGACGCCACGCGTGCAGATCATTTCTATGGCTTTGTTTCGAATTATCTTGAATTCGACGATCCCGTTCCGTTCCGTGAAGGCGTGCATTATTACGAAACCGGCCTTCAGCGAGACGACGGCGGCACGAACAAAGGGCTGTTCGGTCGGTCTGTAAGAAGAATATCGGATGCCGACTTCGACCAAATTTTGAACCGAGGGTTTGCGCAAATATTGAAGTCGAAACCGAACAACGAAGACGCGCGCGAGATTAGCGAAGAGCCTGCAATCTTCAATCGACCGATGGTAGAGCGAGTGGTCGCGCGCCCATTTCGCGACGCGGCTTTTGCAACAGCGGTTAAGGCCGCTTATGAAAACACTTGCGCGATCACGGGGCTGCGCATCATCAATGGTGGCGGTCGCGCTGAAGTGCAAGCTGCGCACATTCGGCCAGTGGCCGACTCAGGAACGGATTCGGTACGCAACGGGTTAGCCTTGTCCGGCACAGTGCATTGGATGTTCGATCGCGGCTTGTTGTCGGTGGACGATGATTATTCGCTTCTCATAGCGAAGGGACGCGTTCCCGATACGATCGAGCGATTGCTCAATCCTAATGGAAAGCTGCGGTTGCCGGAGATTCGAAAAGAGCTTTCCCCGCACCCCCAGTTTCTGCGCTATCACAGAGAGACGATCTTCAAAGGGTAGGAAATTGCCCAAGGAATGTGGGCATAGATGCGCGACACCGTAGTCATTGGAATTTGTGTCCCATGAACAGGAGAAAAGTATGGAAACGCCTCTTCAGCGCATCACCGCGTGGCCATTGCGAGCAGACAAACGATCTGTTCGGGGCGCGGCAACGGGATATCACGTCGCCACGATCTCGGACGGCATGAATGATCGTGAAGAATACGCTCGCCTATTCGCCGCAGCGCCGAACTTGTTGGCTACCCTCCAATCGTTCGTGGAAGAGGTTTCGGAGTTGCGTCGGCAGGGTACTATCAACGAAGAACGGGATGTGGTGAAAATCGATGCTTTGCTTGCGCGGGCCCAAATGTATATCGCGGCTACTGGCAAAAGTTCGGAGTAGAAATTCCCGAACAATTGGGCGACAGCCACCTCATCTCCCGCCGAACGCGCTTTAAAGTCGCTGCATCGATGCAACCATCTCCGAATTCTTTTCAGGGTTGAATGGTTCCCCTGCAATTCGGCGGGAAGGTCCAGTCCGACTGGTTTGCGTCGGCGGGCATTCCTTCGAGGCCGGGGTTCAGCATCGCCTGCGAGGCGCGAAGGCCCACCGGCCAGCTCGATTTGATGAAAGCCAGCACCGCCAGGATTTCCGTGTCGCTCAGATTGTCGGCGAACGCGGGCATGTAGGAGGCGGCATTCTTCGGCGCATCGGGGAAGCGGCCGAACTTCACCATCCGGAACAGGTTTTCGTCGGAGTGCTGCCAGCTGTGTCCGGTTCCATCCTGCGCGGGCGCGCGCCGTCCCGCATACTGGTCGCGGAGCTGCCACAAAGCCTGCCCCTGCAGATTGCGTCCGTGGCAGGAACCGCAAAAGCGGGAATATTCGGCCGCGCCTTTGGACACGAGCGCGGCATCGTCGGCATTCGCAAAATGCGCCGCTTCGCCGGCCTGCGCGCGCGCCGCACTCAAAGCCGCGAGGACGATAATCGCGGCCATGCGCATCGGGCTGGTCTTGTCGCCCATCTCAGCGCGTGTCCGGGCAGGTCGCCGGTCAGCACTTCCACGAACGCGCCTTTCGGATCGAAGATATAGAGGAAGGAGCTGTGATCCACCGTGTATTCGCCATTGCCCAATCCCCGCAGCCGGAAATAGACATGGAATTGCCGGGCGAGCGCTTCAGTCGTTTCCGGATCGCCGCGCAGCCCCACGAAGCGGGAATCGAAGGCCTTCAGATATGCGTCAAGCACTTTTGCGGAATCGCGCGCGGGATCGAGCGTGATGAAAATCGGCTGCACGTCGCGGGCGCGCGGCCCCAATTCCGCCAGCGCATTCGTCACTTCGGCGAGGGTCGCGGGGCAGACATCCGGGCAGAACGTGTAACCGAAATAAACGATCTGCCATTTTCCGCGAAAGTCCCGGTCGGTGATCGTGCGCCCGTCCGTGCCGGTCAGGGAAAACCGTCCGTCGATGGCAAACGGTGCGCCGGGCGCGCCGCGCGACGCGAGAACGCTCGACGCAACAAGAACTGCCGCCAGCGAACGAATTGCGCCGCGACGGGAAACTCCAAACCGGTCCGAACCGATTGGCGTCACGGTTGAGGATTGACCTGGACGATCGCCATCATGCCCCCGTCCTCATGATCGAGAATGTGGCAGTGATAGACGAAATCCCCCACGACAGGCCCGCGGAAATCCATGCGGACCGTGATGCTGGGATATGGCCCCGTCCCGGTCCAGTATCCGATGGGATAGGTGTCGTAATATTGCTGCTGGCTCACCGGCACGCGCTTGCCGTTCACCTTCATCAGCAGGAAATGAATTTGGTGGATGTGGAAGGCGTGGACTTCGGCCGTGCGGTTCTCGATCGTCCAATCTTCCACGGCGCCCTGCGTGGTGACGATGGCCGGCGGATTGTTGGGATTGAACACGGTGGGGGTCTGGCCGTCCACGGTGATGTAGAAATACGCACCCGGGCGGCTGGCCTTACGCGGCGGCGGTCCGTTGACGACCTTTTCGGTGAGATAAAGGCTGCGCGTTGCGGTCGGCGCGGCGGCGACCAGATCCTTGAATCTCTGCTGATGCGGACGGCCGTTTCTTGCCTGGACGATCGGCAGGCCGGCGCTGCCTTTGATTGTTTCGATCGTCGCCAGCGGGCGCGGCGGATCGACATCGCCTGCCGGACCGGTATCGATTCCCAATGTCGACAGCGTGGCCGTCTTCACGGTGTTGCCGGGAGCCGTGACGATGAATTCCGCGCGGCCCGCCGGCGGAAGGTAGATGTCGGTTTTCTTCAGTGTCATCCCGAGGCCGGAACCGTCCTGCGATCCGATGGGCACGCCGTCCAGCGCCACAAGCTGCAGCGGCTGCACTTTCCCGTCATATTGCAATTGCAGATCGAGGATGGTGTTCGAAGCGCTGTTGGCCACGCGCCACAATTCCTTGGTGCCGCGCTGCATCTGAATCAGGGCAGGCGTATAGGCGGGGTAGGAGACGGGAACGTAATTGAGGGACAGATCCCAGTAGGGAACCACTTCGCCCTGCACCGGCATGGCCGTGACGGGTTGATCGCGAACCGACAGGAAGCGTTCCGGCAAGCCCGCGACCGTCGGCTCGATATTGGCGATGCCTTCCACTTCGATCAGCCCGGTTGCGCCGCCCTGCACGGTCGGCGACGCGATGCCGTGAACATGGGTGTGGTACCAATAGAGTCCGGGCGGTTCGTCGGCCGGAATCTGCAGCGTGTATTGAAATGTCTGCCCCGTGTTCACCAGCGTATGGATCACTTCGTCGCTGCCGCAGGTGGGGGCCGTGTTCGTGCCGTGGAAATGAATGTTGGTGGACGCGGAGTTCATGGTCGACGCGCCGCAGACATTGCTGGAATTGGAGATCACTTCCGAAGGGCCGATATTCACGAATTGGACCATGTCGGTCAGGCTGATGGAAATCGTATCGCCCGGATTGACGTGCAGCGTCGGGGCTTCCTGGCCGGTCGGAGTCACGAAGCAGAACAGCGTGCGGTTCTGCTCGTCCAAGCCGGTTTCGTAGTTCAGTGCGACGCTGAGGACGCCGTTCACGCTGTACAGATCGGGAGCCGGGGTCGCGGGAACGCCCGCGCCCGGCCGCGGGCAAGGTCCGGTGGATTGGGCAAAAGCCGCCTGCGGAATCAGCAGCGCCAGCAGGAACGCCAGGACAGTAAATCGAATGATGGCCACGCGTTCCCCCAGATCGCTCGATCGGCACGTCCCGCCGATCGATTTATGGCGGGTTTTCACCCCGAACAGAAAACCGGCCGCCTTCCGGCAATTCTAGGCGAAGCGACGGTCCGGCACAATTGAGCGTCCTCAAGATGAATCCGTATCATATCGCGGTAACTTCGCGATCGAACGAAATCATAAATCCTCTCCATGGCCGGGCGTGACCCGGCCACCCAGCGGGCGAGCGTCTGCGGGCCCAATAAACTTTCCATGCGCAGGTTGATGGCGAAAGTTCATCCGCCGCGCGGACGCGCGGCGGCTGGGTGGTCGGCTCGGGGGCCGGCCATGGAGAAAGGGGGGATTGCGTCAATGGAATTCGAAAGCATTACCGTTCGGTTGTTTACCCCCCGCCAATTTCCGGAACCGTTCCAGAAACAGCGCCTGCGCATCCGCGACGGAGAGTGGCGTCAGGCGCGGCGTGCGCATGCCGGCGGGAGGCGTGCCGAAAAAGCTGCGCGCCTCTTTCTGTTCGAAACCCGCAAGTTGCGTCGCTTCGTAATAAGCCGCCAGCACATCCGCGCGCTTGATGATGGTTTCCAGTTCGCCCGATGTTTTCGCCGCCAGCCCGAAGCGGATGTGGATCGCCGCGAGCAGGCGCAGTTCGAAATCCTTGTAGTCGATGCCGACGGCCGCCTTGAACGGGCTGATCAGATCGCCGATCACATATTCGGGAGCATCATGGAGCAGGGCGGTAAGGCGCGCTTCGCGCGCGAGGCGCGGATGCAGCTCGGCCGCCAGCCTTTCGACCAGCACGCAATGTTGCGCAACCGAAAAGGCATGCGCGCCGGAGGTCTGGCCGTTCCAGCGGGCAACGCGGGCCAAACCATGCGCGATGTCGCCGATTTCCACGTCGAGCGGCGAGGGGTTCAGGAGGTCCAGCCTGCGGCCGCTGAGCATGCGCTGCCAGGCGCGGGGTGGCTTGTTTTTGGACATCAGGGGGAACTCGGGTTGCTGTGGGTTTCGCGGGAATGGCGCGCCCCGGCTCCTGTCCCATGGCGCGTCCCTTGCTATAGTGACCCTCATCGAAGGGTTAAACCGGCAGGCTGTCCCAGGATCAACAGGTCCGGGCGATAAGGGGGCCGGCCCAAAACGGGGCGTTGGGGTATGACGGTCAAGCCGCTCGCGGCGGAAAAGCTGCGCCTGAAGACGGATCCGGCGCGCCTGCCGTTCGAGACCACGGCAAACCTGCCCGAGTCCGAAGGACCCGTGGGCCAGCAACGGGCCATGCGCGCGGTCGCGTTCGGGGCCCGCATCGCCCAGCCCGGCTACAACATCTTCGTCGCGGGGCCGCAAGGCAGCGGCAAGCACACCTCCATCCGGCGCGCGCTGGAGAAGATGGCGTCCGCCATGCCGCCGCCGCCCGACTGGTGCTACGTCCACAATTTCGCAGCACCTCATCGCCCGCTGCCTCTGCGCTTTCCAGCCGGGCAGGGCGCGCAGTTCAAGGCCGCGATGGGGGCATTCGTCGAGACGCTCAAGGCCGCGATGCCGCGGCTCTTTGCCAGCGAGGATTATCGCCGCCGCAAGAGCGCCATCGAAGAGGAATTCAAGCAGACCGTCGACGGCGCGCTGGACAAATTGCGCGGGCTCGCCGAAGCGCAAGGCCTCGCATTGGTCGAGCGCGACGAAGGCGGTTTCGATTTCGCGCCGCAGCGCGACGGGCTGGCGCTTTCCGAAGACGAATATCGCCGCCTGCCCAAGGCCGATCGCGAACGTCTCAACCAGCGCACGCGCGAATTGCGCGCCCAGCTCGAAAAGACCATGGAAGCGCTGAACTCGCTGCGCGACAAGACCGTCGAAAAAGTGCGCGCGCTCGATCACGAGCTCGGCGAAGCGGAAGTGCGCAAGCTGATGCGGCCACTGTCGGCGCGCTTCGATTCCAATCGCGAGGCCTATGGCCATCTGGAAGCGATGTTCCAGGACGTAATGGCCCATATCGACGCGCTGCAGGCCCATGCGCGCGACGACGGCAAGGAAGAAGAGCGCCGCAACGAAGTTCCGTTTCACCGCTATGAAGTCAATTTGCTGGTGGACAATACCGGCGTGGCGGGTGCGCCCGTCGTATCGCTGGCGCTGCCGTCGCTCTCTAATCTCGTGGGCAAGGTCGAGCATGTGCCGCTGCTCGTCACCATCATCACCGATTTCATGTTCATTCGCCCGGGCGCGCTCCACAAAGCCAATGGCGGATTCCTGCTGATCGATGCAATGGACCTGCTGCAGCAGGATGTGTCGTGGGAAACGCTGAAGCGCGCGCTGCGCGAAGCGCGCATCAAGATCGAGAACCTCGCCGAGATTCTCGACCGCAGCAACACGGTGACGATCCAGCCGCAACCCATTCCGCTGGACCTCAAGATCGTGCTGTTCGGCGAGGCGTGGCTTTACTATCGGATGCGCGAACTCGATCCCGATTTCGCCGACCAGTTCAAGGTGCATGCGGATTTCGCCACGTCGGCCGATCGCGACGACGCCAATTGCGGCGCGCTGCTGCGCCTGTTCGCGAGCGTGTCGCGCACGGACGGATTGAAACAGCTCGATCGCGCGGGTGCTGCGCGCATGATCGACGAGGCCGCGCGCCAGGCCGGCGACGCGGAAAAGATCAGCGTGCGCACGGGACGGCTCACGGACCTGTTGCGCGAGGCCGATCATTTCGCGGGCGAGGGCGGCCGTTCGCTGATTTCCGCCGACGATGTCGGCCGGGCCGTCGCCGCGCGCGAAGACCGCGCCGGGCGCCTCAAGGCGCTGGAGCAGGAACTCGTCAAGCGCCGCATCATCTTCATCGACACGGAAGGCGCCAAGACCGGCCAGGTGAACGCCATCACGGTCCTGAGCACACCCGGCTTCGCGTTCGGCATGCCG
>JBEKLK010000273.1:0-5091 GCA_050010235.1 Rhizomicrobium sp. | reverse complement strand
CATTTCGCACCGCGATAGCCGTGTCCTTCGCAGAAATGAAAGAGCACGAGGATCAGGGGCGGAATGGCGCGCGCGCCGGCGAGCGCGCGGATTTCTCTGGGACGGGCATTGGGTTCGGTCATGGACAGCCGCGAATCGACGCAGGCATTGTCAGCCATTCGTGTCGGCAATTCCAAGCGGCATGGCTTCGGGATCTGGCCATGATCCCGGCTTCAGACGGCGAATCGCGCTAGGTGTTGCAGTGCACATTCCCGTGCCACCGCTTCGAGGCCATCGATGCTTCTTCTTCATCTTCAATCCGCTCTTGGGATCGTGGTCATCCTCTCGGCGGCATGGGCATTCTCGGAAAACCGTCGCGCCTTTCCGGTCAGAACCGTGGCCGTCGGATTCGCGCTCCAGATCGCGCTCGCGCTGCTGCTGCTCAAAGTGCCGTTGGCGCGCAATATCCTGTTCTCGTTGAACGGCGTCGTCGATGCGCTCGCCGCGGCCACCAAAGCGGGGACGTCGTTTGTGTTCGGGACGGTCGGCGGTGCGCCTGCGCCTTTCGCTGTCACCAATCCGGCCGCGATGACGAGCTTCGCATTCCAGATTCTGCCGCTGGTGATCGTGATCTCCGCGCTCGCGGCCCTATTGTGGCATTGGCGCGTGCTGCCGATCGTCGTCAATGGGTTTGCGTGGGGTTTGCGCAAGACCATGGGTATCGGCGGCGCGATCGGGCTGGGTGCTGCGGCGACCATCTTCCTGGGCATGATCGAAGCACCGCTGCTGATCCGGCCCTATCTCGCGAAGCTCACGCGGTCCGAATTGTTCATGCTGTTTTCCGTGGGACTCGCGACCGTGGCTGGTACGGTTTTCGTGCTCTATGCGACGATCCTCGAACCGGCGATACCCGGCGCACTGGGACATATCCTCGTCGCGTCCGTCCTGTCGCTCCCCGGCGCCATCATGATCGGCCGCATCATGATCCCGGGCGATGCACAGACCACCGCCGAAGCCGCGCCCGGCTTCGCCTATCGCTCGAGCATGGATGCGATCGCGCGCGGCACCGAAGACGGGCTCAAGCTCTGGCTCGGAATCGTGGCGATGCTGCTCGTGATCGTGGCGCTCGTAGCTTTGGCCGACATCATCCTCGGCCATCTGCCGGCGCTGGCCGGGGCGCCGATCACGGTCGAGCGGGTGTTCGGCTGGATTTTCGCGCCTGTCGTGTGGCTTTTCGGCATCCCGTGGGACCAGGCGGCGACGGCAGGGTCGCTGATGGGCGAAAAGACCGTGCTCAACGAATTCGTCGCCTATCTCAAGCTGGCGGCGCTGCCCAGGGATGCGCTCGACCCCCGTTCGCGCCTGATTATGCTTTACGCCATGTGCGGCTTCGCGAACCTGGGTTCGGTTGGTATCATGATCGCCGGGGTCAGCAGTCTCGTTCCGGAACGACGGGATGAGATCGTGCCTCTGGCCATGCGCGCGCTTCTGTCGGGCACGATGGCAAGCGGCATGACGGGCGCCATCATCGGGCTGTTGCCCGTGAGTTGAAGAATAAGTGCGGGTGGGATGGACGAACCGGGATTTGGCAAGGCTGAGGCGCCGGTAAAACGGTCGCCGCTCTTCCGCATCGAAGGCGTGAAGCTGCGGACGTGGCCGATCCTGTTCACGATCCTGCTCGGGTTCGGGATTCCCGTCCTGGCCGAACTGATCGTCCTGATCGTCCAGCATTTCGTCGATTTGCCCGATCGTCCTGCCAATCCGTGGATGGAATATTACTACGGGCACGCGGCACAGCTCGTTCTCGCGCTGATCGCCATTGTCATCATGAAAGGCTTCGTGAAGGGCGATTACGGCGTGCACGCCCCGCGCGGCGACAGCTATGTCGGCGCGGCCATATTCTGGGGAATCCTGTTCGGCGTCATGATGACCCTCGTCGATTATTGGCCGCAAATCGCCGCGCACCGCGCGCCGTCGGCGCCGCCCTATGAACTCACACCTCTCAATGTGACCGGCTGGCTTTCGTTCGAGGGCATATTCGTGGGCCCTTCGGAAGAGCTCTTGTTTCGCGGGCTTCTCGTGACCTATCTCGCATCCGCCATTCCCGGCCGCATTTCGTTCCTGCGTTTCGAGATGAATGCGGCCGGCGTGATCGTGGCGCTGATCTTCGCCCTGGCGCATGTCTACAGTTTCGTCGGTCATCCTTTCTGGATCGCGTTCGGACAGCAATTCTACGCCTTTGCTCTGGGCGTGCTGTATGCGTACTGGTTCGAGAAATCGCGAAGCCTGCTGGCGCCCATTGTCGGCCACAATGTCAGCGACCTGACCGAATTCATCCTGATCTTCGCGATGGTCGCCGCCTGGTATTGAGTTTCAACCGATTTCGAATTCGTGCGCGAGCAGTTCGTAGGACTTCAGGCGGGACGCATAATCATACGTGATCGTCACGATCACCAGTTCCTCCGCACCGTGGCGTTCCGCCAACGCCTGCAATTTTCTGCGCACGAGATCTGGTGTGCCGACCACCGAGCGCGCCTCGACGGTGCCGAGCAGCGCGCGTTCCTGCTCCGAGAACGGATAGGCGAGCGCTTCCTCAACGGAGGGAAACGGAATCGGCCGGCCGGTCAGTAGCCGCACCACCCACAGATTTCGCGAGGCCGCGAGAAGCCGCGCCTGTTCCTCCGTCTCGGCCGCGAGCGCCGCCACACCCATCGAAATCGTGGGCTTCTCGCACCAACCGCTGGGCTTGAATCGATGACGATAGGCGTCGCAGGCCTCCTCGCTGCCTTCGGGGCTGATGAAATAGGCATGCGAAAACGGCAGGCCGAGTTCGCCGGCATAGACCGCGCTGTGGATTCCCGAGCCGAGCATCCACAATTCCGGTCGTCCAGGTCCGCGCGGATTGGCGTGGATGCCGCGATAGGGATGATCGTCCGGCAGCGGGGCAACGCCTGCGGAATCGTCGAGGAACTGGCGCAGCAGATGCACCTGGCTGGGGAATGCATCGATGCCCCAGCCCTGCGGTCCCGCCTGCAGCGCGCGGGCAGTCTGCTGGTCGCTGCCGGGTGCGCGGCCTACACCCAGGTCGATGCGGCCGGGCGACAGCAACTCCAGCATGCGGAATTGCTCGGCCACCTTGAGGGGGCTGTAATGCGTCAGCATCACGCCGCCCGAACCGACGCGTATCGTCTTCGTCTCGGCGGCGACGCGGGCAATCAGCACTTCAGGGCAGGAGCCCGCGAAGGAATTCGTGTTGTGATGCTCGGCCAGCCAATAGCGGTGATAGCCAAGCGCCTCGCACGCCTTGGCCAGCGCGATGGTTTCGGCTACGGCCGCCGTAGCGGAGCCGTCTTTGCGGATGGGGGATTGATCGAGGACGGAAAGACGCATGGAAGGGTCCCAGTCTGGAATATTTGCACTCGCTTAACCATTAAGACCCAGTCTCGGGCCACGATCCACCCAAGACGGCCAAATGCCCGATCGCGAGCAGAATCCCGGAGCCCTGGTCCGTCCGCCGACACAGCGGATCGGCACCGGTGAAATCCAGAACGCCAAGCTGCGCAAGGCGTTTGACCTTTGGACAAAACTCAAAGGCACGCGGAATTTTCCCGCCCGCAGCGAAATCTCGCCGCGCGACATGACGGATTTCCTGCGCCATATCGTTCTGGTCCGCGTCCTCGACGGCGGCAACGAATTCCAGTTCCGGATTGTGGGCGACGCCATTGTGCTCGCGCAAGGCCAATCGTTTCAGGGCCTGACGACGGCGGAAATCGAAGTCCGGCTTCCGGGTTATGGCGTGATGGTCAAGCGCGCCTATCGGCGGGTCCATAACGAGCGCAAACCGCTCGTTCTGCGCGGCTGGTTCGAGCACGCCGTTACGAAGCGCGCGTTCTTCCATGAAACGCTGGGGCTGCCATTGGGTCCGGATGACGAGACGGTCGATCACATCCTGGTGGTGGCCGTTTTTGCCTTCAGCGAGGATGGCGCGCCGGCCTGAACGCCCCTTGCTTTCTCTCAGAATACGCTAATCTCCCGGCCGGACGGAATTGCCGGAGGCTGGAATGGCGCTCGATCTGGAAACGCGCAACGCGCTCATCGACACGGTGCGCCGGTTCGTGCGCGAGAAATGCGTGCCGGTCGAAGCCAAGGTCTCCGAAGAAGATCGCGTGCCCGACAACGTCATCGCGGAGATGCGCGAGCTCGGGCTCTTCGGTCTCTCCATCCCGCAGGAATATGGCGGCCTCGGCCTCACCATGGAGGAGGAAGTTCTGGTCTGCTTCGAACTCGGGCAGACATCGCCGGCGTTCCGCTCCGTCATCGGCACCAATGTCGGCATCGGCAGCCAGGGCGTCGTCATGTTCGGCAACGAAGAGCAGAAGCAGGAATGGCTGCCGAAGCTTGCCAGCGGCGAAGTGGTCGCGAGTTTTGCGCTGACGGAGCCAGGCGCGGGATCGGATGCGGCATCGCTGCGCACGGTCGCGATCCGCGACGGCGATCATTACGTCGTCAACGGCACCAAGCGCTTCATCACCAACGCCGCCCGCGCCGGCATGTTCACGCTGCTGGCGCGCACCGATCCGTCGAAGAAAGGCGCCTCCGGCATTTCCGCCTTTATCGTTCCGGCGAAGACGCCCGGCATCATGCTCGGAAAGCCCGAGAAGAAGATGGGTCAGCAGGGCGCGCATATTTCCGATGTGATCTTCGAGAACGCGCGCGTGCCCGCGAGCTTGCGTCTCGGCGAAGAAGGCCAGGGCTTCAAGGTCGCCATGCAGGTGCTCGATCGCGGACGGCTGCATATCTCCGGCGTCTGCGTCGGCGTGGCCGAACGTCTGATCCGCGAAAGCGTGGCGTATGCGCGCGAGCGCAAACAGTTCGGAAATCCCATCGGCGATTTCCAGCTGATCCAGGCGATGCTCGCGGACTCCAAGACAGAAGCCTATGCGGCGCGCTGCATGGTGCTGGACGCGGCGAAAAAGCGTGACGCTGGCGAAAGCGTCACCATGGAAGCGGCGTGCTGCAAATATTTCGCGTCGGAGATGGTCGGCCGCGTGGCCGATCGCGCCGTGCAGATCTTCGGGGGCGCGGGCTATGTCGCCGATTACGGCATCGAGC
>JBEKLK010000272.1:0-5120 GCA_050010235.1 Rhizomicrobium sp. | reverse complement strand
TTTGGCGGGCCAGGAAATCGCACAAGAGTCGCGCCATCGTCGCGCGCGCATGGTAGGAATAAAGATCGTCCGGCTTGAAGCAGGGACGCGCGTGCGGCACGTCTTCGGCCGCGGCATCGGTCTTCAGCTTGGTGTGGCCGTCCTCGAAAATCTTGAGCGACAGATAATCGCCCGTGTCCGCGTTGTAGGTTTCCTTGACGACCTTGACGCCGGTTGCGCGCTGTTCGGCCATCAATTCTTCGGCCATGCGGATCGCGTTCTCGCGAACGCCGGCCACGTCGTGCAGAAGCCAGCCGCCTTTCGAACCCTGGCGCCGGTAGATCTCGTAGTGAATTTCCTGCGCCACCTGGCGCGCCTCCCCGAGAGGTCGAGGCCGCCATTATGAAGCCCGCGCGTTTAAACCTCGGTTAAGTTCGTGACCGGGGATCAACCATGTCCATTAAGGTCGTGGACAACGGCCTGCGGGCCGCACAGGCGGCAGGTGGGGTCCGGCCTGACGCGCACATTGCGAAATCGGGTGGCGAGGGCTTCATAGATCAGGAGCTTGCCCGCCAGGCTCTCGCCGATACCCAGGATTTCCTTCAGAACCTCCAGGGCCTGCAGCGTCCCCATCACACCCGCCGCCGCGCCAAGGACGCCCGTCTCGGAGCAGGATGGGGCCGTCCCCGGCGGCGGAGGCTCGGGAAACAGGCAGCGATAGCAGGGGTACTTCCCACTGCGGTCGTGAGCCCTGAAAGTCGCGAGCTGGCCGTCGAATTCGGTGACGGCGGCGGATACCAGGGTCTTGCCCGCCAAGTAGCAGGCATCGTTGACGAGGAAGCGGGTGGCGAAATTGTCCGATCCGTCGGCGACGATGTCGTAGCGGCCGATCAGGTCGAGGGCGTTGCCGGAGTCCAGCCGTATGGGGTGCGGTTCGATCCGGACATGGGGGTTGATGGCGCGGGCTGCGTCCCCCGCCGAATCCGTCTTTGGCCGGCCGATGTCGGCGCTCCTATGGGCGATCTGGCGCTGCAGGTTTGAGAGAGCGACATGGTCGAAATCGACGATGCCGATGGCGCCCACGCCGGCCGCGGCGAGATAAAGGATGACCGGGCTTCCGAGCCCTCCAGCCCCCACCACAAGGACGCGCGCCGCCGCCAGCCTGGCTTGGCCGGAACCCCCCACCTCACGCAGCACGATATGGCGGGCGTAGCGTTCGAGCTCTTCGTCGGAAAACGCCATGGCCGAGGTCTTAACCGAGACCGGCTGCTGGCAGAAGGCCCCATAGGGCATTTCCCGAGCCGCCCCGGCTGTGGCGATTGGTCTTCACCCTAAGCCGCGGAAGAACTTGTGCATTCTTGTCAATGGATTAGGGATTTCTTGCGGGAGAGCGCCCTGGGGGCCTATTCTGCGGCTCATAAGGCGGCCGGGACCGCCATCATAAAACGCCGGCTATGAGACCGGCGGAAGTACGACAGCAGGAGCTTCCATGTCCCAAGACGGACGGCATCCGAGTGCCCATGGCCTCGAAAATCAGGGTTTTCGCAATCTCAAGGCCGTGTATTGGAATCTGACGGCGCCAGCGCTCTATGAGGTGGCGGTTGCGCGCGGCGAGGGACATGTCGCGAAGAACGGGCCGTTTGTCGTGCTCACAGGTCAGCACACCGGGCGCTCGGCGTCCGACAAATTCGTGGTGCGCGACGCCGCCAGCGAATCCCAGGTGTGGTGGGACAACAACAAACCGATGTCCCCCGCCGCGTTCGACGCGCTGTTCCATGCGATGATCGCCTATGCGCAAGGCCACGAGTTGTTTGCGCAGGACCTGTTCGGCGGCGCCGATCCGACGCACCGTTTGCCGGTGCGCGTGGTGACGGAATTCGCCTGGCACTCGCTTTTCATCCAGCATCTTTTGATCGAACCCAATGCGGGCCAGCGCGAAGGCTTTACGCCGGAATTCACGATCATCGATCTTCCGGGGTTCCAGGCCGATCCGAAAATTCACGGCTGCGAGACGGGAACCGTCGTCGCTGTCAATTTCACCCGCAAGCTCGTTCTGATCGGCGGCACGTCCTATGCCGGCGAGATGAAGAAGTCGGTGTTCACGATCCTGAATTATCTCCTGCCGCCCAAGCGCGTAATGCCGATGCATTGCTCGGCCAACGTCGGCCACAATCGGGACGCGGCGATTTTCTTCGGACTTTCCGGCACCGGCAAGACGACGCTCTCCGCCGACGCTTCGCGCACCCTCGTCGGCGACGACGAGCACGGCTGGTCCGAAAACGGCGTGTTCAATTTCGAAGGCGGCTGCTACGCGAAGGTGATCAAGCTTTCCGCCGAGGCGGAGCCCGAGATCTACGCCACCACCCAGCGCTTCGGCACGGTGCTGGAAAATGTCGTGATGGATCCCGAGACGCGCGAGCTCGATCTCGATGACGGGCGTTACACCGAGAATACGCGTGCGGCCTACCCGATCGATTTCATTCCCAATGCGTCGAAAACCGGCACGGCCTCGCATCCGAAGAATGTCATCATGTTGACGGCCGATGCGTTCGGCGTGCTGCCACCCATCTCGAAGCTCACGCCCAGCCAGGCAATGTATCATTTCCTGTCGGGGTTCACCGCGAAGGTTGCCGGCACCGAGAAGGGTCTGGGCAAGGAGCCGCAGCCGACCTTCTCCACCTGCTTTGGCGCCCCCTTCATGCCGCGCCATCCCACCGAATACGGCAATCTGCTGCGCGAATTGATCGGCCAGCATCAGGCGGATTGCTGGCTCGTCAATACGGGCTGGACGGGCGGCGCCTTCGGCGTCGGCAGCCGCATGCCGATCAAAGCGACGCGTGCGCTGCTCGCAGCCGCGCTTGACGGCACTCTTGCCAATGTCGAGATGCGCATCGATCCGCATTTCCGCTTCCGTGTGCCGGTTTCGGTACCGCATGTGGATGCGAAGATTCTGAACCCGCGCGACACCTGGGCCGACAAGGCCGCCTATGACGCGCAGGCGAAGAAACTGGTGCAGATGTTTCGCGAGAATTTCCGCAAATTCGAAGCCCATGTCGGCGCGGATGTGCTGCAGGCCGCACCCCAGCTCGCGGAAGCGGCCGAGTAACCCGGCGTTCTCAAGTTGTTTTTCGCCGGTAGACCCAAACGCGGGCCGGTGGAAGGTTGAGGAGCACCAGCGCCGCGCGCGTGACGGCAACGGTTCCGGATGGCGGAACCGGCGAGTGCAGCCCGTAGGAAAATTGCACGAAGGGTGCCGCGGGCGCGATGAGATCGAACGCGGTTTCGATCAGATTCTGGCGCCGCGCGGGCGCTTCGTTGAGCAACGGCAGGCTGGAAACGATCGCGGCGAATGGCGCGCGCAAAGTGTCGCCAAGCGTGGCTCTGAGGTCATAGGCGTCGCCCGGGACGACCCGCACGCCGGGAAACCGTTGCGCGACCAGCTTTGCGAAATCGGGATCGTATTCGATCGATACGATGCGTTCTGGCGCAATGCCGCGCGCGATCAACGCCGCCGTCACGACGCCCGTGCCGGGACCAAGTTCGAGTATCTGGCCGCTCCACGAAGGATCGATCTGTGCCGCCATCGCACGCGCGAGCGCGGGACTCGAGGGCGCCACGGCGCCCACTTGCGACGGACGCGCAATCAGGCGGCCCAGGAAGCGGATTTGGTCTGCGATCATGTTTCCAATGCAAAGAGAGCGGCGCTGCTTCGAGACTATAGCGTGTCGCGAGGCGTTGCACCTATGCCGATTGACCTCCCGAGCCGGGCCGGCGCATCGTTTCCACAGATAGGAACTCACCGCGATGATACTGTTCCCGCGCCGGCTTTGCATGGGTGGCATGCTTGTCCTTCTGTGTGCGGGACAGGCATTCGCGTTCGGCACTATTGTCGGCATGGGCCAGGATGCGGAACATGAGCGCATCACGCGCCGCGCGCTTGCGTGCAGCGATACCGTGCCAGACTGCTTCCAGCCGGCGTCGCTCGACGAACTCGCAGGGGGAAAAGGCAATTTCGGCGCCGTCGGCATCCCCGATCGCGGCGAACTGATGCCCGCCAACAAGATGCATTGCGACGGCGGCGACTGGCTCGACGTTCCCGGCTATCCCCGGAGCAAGGAGGCCGCGCAAGCCGCACTCGAAGCTTGCCGCAATTGGATGCTGGCAAAACTGGCCGACGCGGTTCGCGATGCGGGAAAACTGCTGGGCGACGAGAACAATGTGCGCCAGAGCCAGATTTTGCTCCCTTGCGGCTTCAGGCCCGAGGTCAAAGGGAATGCCAAATGCAGTGTCATCGAAGATTTCGGCATCCTCCTGCACGCGTCGCAGGATTTTTACGCGCGCACGAATTGGGTTGACCAAGCCGATCCGTCGCAACCCATCGGACCAAGGAATGCGCCGGGTCTGGCGCAAACGGGCCGCGCGGCATGGCTCGATTTGCGCGCGGACGCGCCGTTCCCGGCCGGACTCATTTCCGGCTGTTTCGAGAGCATTCCGGAAGAACGCTCCTGCAACTACGGCGAAGATCTCCTGCGCGTCAAACGTCTATTCCTCAACAAGGATCTGGGGACCATCGATCCCGATATCGGCAAGGGCACGACGCCCCGCGGGTTGATCGCCGACAATTTCGCCCATGCCGTCGAGGCGGCGATCGACGACACGCGCGACAAATGGGCGACGTTGAAGGAACAACTAAGCGCCACCTATGGCGACGAACCGGGTGCGCGCATGGCTTGTGCCCTCACGCATGACCGCTCCTTGAACAATTGTCCGTGAAACGATCGCGCTTCCGACGCAAAACGGGCAAATCGGCAGCGATCGGACGCAGACTTGTCGCGAGAAAACACTAGACTGCGCCGGCAGCAAATTCGGAGCCGAGATGTCCCAGCCCAATTCGAACGCAGATCGCGCGGCGCAATTCCGGACGCTTCACAACGACGGCTCGATCCTCGTGCTTCCCAATGCGTGGGATGCGGCCAGCGCGCGCCTTGCTGAAGATTGCGGCGCGAAGGCCATCGCCACCTCGAGCGCGGCGGTTTCGTGGGCGCATGGCTATCCCGACGGCGAAGCCATGCCAACCGCCATGTTGCTCGCGGTGACAGCGGAGATCGTGCGTGCCGTGAAGATTCCGGTCAGCGTGGACT
>JBEKLK010000271.1:0-5180 GCA_050010235.1 Rhizomicrobium sp. | reverse complement strand
ATCGCCGGCGTGTTTCCGACCGGCATCCCGACCGCCGACATGGCGCTCGTCATCCAGGATATGTTGACGAACGCGCAATATGGCGTGCCGTGCTTTCCGCAATCCTCGATCGACACGGCAAGCCTGTTGTCGTCGGGAAGTCAGATCCTGCTCGACGAGAGCGGGAATGCCGTCAGGGACGTTTCGGGCAATTTCGCGTTCGCGCACGCCAGCGGCGGCGATGCCTCGTTGCAAACCTATCTCCGGGCCCTCGGCATCGGGATGTGCCCGTTCCTGGACAGCCAGGAAACCGCACAGAGCATCCTCGACCGCTGGATGCAGGTGTGCAATTGCGCGGCCTATTGGGGCACGACGTCGACCGGCTGCGCGATCAAATTCGTGCCCTATGGCGACGAGGTGATCACGGGCAACGGGGTCACCTACGTTCCGAACCTCACGGTCGTTTACGACATGGACGATGACGACTGGATCGGGGATGCGACGCAAGACCCCGTCATCGTGACGCGAAAGGATGTATGGGACGCCTACAATGTCGTGAGGCTGGAAGTCACGAGCGCAGACGGGTTCTTCGCTTTCCTGCCGGTCGAGGCCCGCGATCAGAATGCGATCGAACTGACCGGCGGTCCGCGCATCATGCCGACCGTCACGGCGCATGAGATCGTGGGTGTGGAAGTCGGCGCGATCATCGCGCAGCTGATCCTTCAACAAGGGCTCTATTGGCGCAACACGGTCACGGTCAAGCTCGACCTCACCATGTGCCTGCTCGAGCCCATGGATATGATCACCGTCACGGAAAACACCCCGGGCGGCATGTGCAAGGTTTTGTATCGTATCCTCTCCATCGACGAGGACGACAACGGCGAACTGACGGTCACGGCGCAGGAATTCCGCCAGGGCGTTTCGACGGCCCAGCTTTATTCCAAGCAGGTGACGACGTCCGGCGTTCCCAATCCGTCCGTAGCGGCAACGCCGGTCAATACGCCAGTCATCCTGGAGCCGACCCCGGCGCTGCTGGCCGCGCAGCAAGCAGACGTGCCGCAAATCTGGATGGCCGTGTGCGGAGGGGGTGGGGCTTTCGACCCGAACTGGGGCGGCTGTACCGTCAACGTCAGCGTCGACAACGACAATTACGATGAAGTGGGCGAGATCAACGGCCCCGCCAGAATGGGCGTGCTGACGGCCAATCTCGCGACATATTCCGGCTCGCAACCCGACAACACGAACACGCTCTACGTCGATCTGAGCGAGAGCCAGGGCGTTCTCTCGTCCGGATCGCTCAGCGATGCGCAAGCAGGCCGCACGCTCTGCTATGTCGACGGAGAATTGATCTCCTATGTGACGGCCACGCTCACGGATGCGACCGCCGCCAACGAGCCTCAGACTGTCCCTTCGGTCGCGCCGTATCAGGTCGTGGTCGACAATCAGGCGACCTTCATTTCGGCGGGACTTGTCCAGGACAGTTTAGGCCACCACTACACGCAGGTTTCGTCCAACCCGACCCTGTTCCAATATCAACTGATCGAGCCTGGCGTCTATCTGTTCGGCTCGTGCCCGGTCAACCCGGCTCTGGAATTCACCTACACCTATGCGAATTCGTATCACTACGCGCTGACCGAACTTGAGCGCGGGATGTACGGCACGCCGATCGGCGCCCATGCGACCGGCGCGCAATTCGCCCGATTGGATTCCGCAGTCTTCGAATTCAATCTGCCGGACGATTACATCGGCGTGCCGCTCTACATCAAGCTGGTCTCGTTCAACATCTTCGGGTTGGGCGGCGAAAATATCTCGGACGTTTCGCCCATCGATTACACGCCGATCGGCACCGGCATCCCGGCAGGCAGCGTCCAAAGCGGAAAATACACGGCGACGACGGGCGATCAAACGGCTGGACACATGACGATCCCGACCGGACTTGCGGCGGTCGCGGTGTTCCAGGCGCCGATATTGCGCGCTGGAGCGATTGTAACAGGCGATGCGAAGGAATCGGCATCCGGCGGAAACATCGTCATTGCCGATGGCACTTCGAATTACACGGTGATGGCCGGCGATGTTGTGAACTGGCTTGCGACTGGCGCAACCGCTTTGCAGGCGCTGCTCGATACGAGTGGCCACATCGTCAAGGACACATCCGGCAACACAGTCTTCGTTTCCGGCTCATAACAGGAATTTCCCATGAAAAACTTTCGCTTGGCGGCGTTGTGTACGCTCGCGTTCCTGCCCCTGTTCGGGTCTCCGGCGCACGCGCAGTACACGATCGGGCACGGCACGTGCGTCTATGCGACCACGCCATCGGTCCAGATCAACGATTGCGGCGGTGTGCCGCTTTTGGCCGCCAACAATCTGTCGGACGTTGCCACTCCACTCACCGCGCGCGCGAACCTCGGCTTGGCAATCGGGACCAACGTCGAGGCGTGGAACACGCTTCTGGACGAGATCGCCGCCAGCACCTGGACGGGTGCTTCCAGCATCACGACCCTGGGCACGATCGGGACGGGTACCTGGCACGGCACGCCGATCGGCGGCGCCTATCTCGCAAATCCGGGCGCATCGTCGCTGGGCGGCATCGAGAGCATCGCCTCGGCATCGCACGAATGGGTTTCGTATATCGACACCTCGGGTGTTCCGCACCAATCGCAACCCGCTTATGCGGACATCTCCGGCCTGGCGAGCGCGGCGACGAAAGGAACGGGCAACAGCGTCGCCGATCCGGGCAGCGGCAGTCTGGAGATTTTTCAGACTGTGCAAACTGCCGTCACGGGTGCAAGCAAGAGCTGGGCGACAACCGACTGCAACAAATACCAGCAGCGGTCGAATTCCGGTTCCGCGATGACGGATACGCTGCCCGCCGGCACGGGCGGCTGCAGCGAGATCACGATCGAGAACTCCGACGCGAGCGCGACGGATACCTTCAGCGTGACGGGCGGCGGCACGATCAGCGGCAATTCGACCTATGCGCTGACGTATGGCCGCCGGGCGACATTCAGTGATGATGGTGCCGGAAACTACCGCACCTGGATCAGCAACAATTCGGAGGCGCGGGGACCATCGTCTTCGACCGCCAACGACATCGCGGACTATTGCGACACGACGGGCAAGCTGCTCTGCGACAGCGGCATCCCCTATACCGGCGTCTCCCAGCTCTCCGTCGCGGAAACCTTCTCGGCCGTAAAGACCTTCACCAATAGCGACATCCGCCTGCTGGGATCGTCGACAGGATATACGACGTTCACAAGCGCGAATGCGGGGGCGTCGAACTACACGCTCACGTTTCCGGCCGCGACGGATACGGTTGCATATCTCGCGGCATCGCAGACGCTCACCAACAAGACGATCAACGGTTCGAACAACACGATCACCAATGTTTCGTTGACCGCGGGCGTGACGGGAACGTTGCCGGTCGGGAATGGGGGAACGAATTGTGCGGCGGCCGCAATCGGATGTCTTAACGACATCACCGGTTGGTCGCTCGCAGGGATATCCGGCATCAACACCGGATATCTGATGGACACGGCGACATCATCGCCAGCGCAGGGTGATGTCGCCTACTTCAACAACGCCGGCGAATGGATTGATCTCGGCCCGGGAGCGAGCGGGCGGTTTTTGGAGACGCAGGGCCCGAGCGCGAATCCGGTGTGGGCGTCGACGATTTCTTCTTATTCATCTGTGTTGGGCACAACGACGGCAGCTGGCGTGACCAACTATATGCCGATGAACGGTTACAGTTCATCAGGGCTGACGACATCGGCGGTCGCTGCGACGGTGTTCGAACGATCTGGAACGCTTGGTCACGTTGGCGTTAACGGTCAGTTTCTTTGTGCAGTCGACACGGCGCCAGGGACCGGATTTTCTGACGTGTGCGCAGTATATCTGAATGGCACTGGCGCGACGGCGATCACCTGCACCATCTCAAATTCAGCGACCTCATGCACGGATACGTCTGACACCGTCACCGTAACAGCAGGGCAGGAATATGAATTCACTATCGCTCCCGGCGCGGGCGCAACATCGACGGGCCACACGCATATGTCAGTTTCTTTCACAAGCCCGTAAAGCGGATCAGTGGCTTATCGTTTGGCGACCCGCCAGCCGCGATATGCACTTCATAGCCCTCTAACGAAGCGGCCGCATCAGGCTCGTCGTTCGGGTCAACGCTCTTGGCCCAATCGTATATTTGAGCCCATGTTGGTGCACATTTCTCGCAATAATATCCGCCCTCATTGTCGGGTGTTGCCAGATCACCCTTATGCAGAATGATCTCGCAGAGGTCGCAGACCTCAACGAGCGCTCGCTCATCTTTGATCGCATCCGCCATATCAGCATCCTTCGCAAGGTCGCCGTCAGCATACCACGCTGCCGCCGCGCTTCCAGCGTCCCTGAAATCTGTCTTTCCCGGAGCCACACATGGCCAATCCGTCACCTCCGCTTGCGTCCTACCCCGCCATGGGCGGGCGCGCCGGCTATGCCGACACGCAGGTTCTGACGACGGCGGAATTGAATCAGGCGTGTGCCTATCTGGCCGCGCAGGATGGCAACGGGAACGTCCAGCAAATCCAGTCTATGCGGGTGGGCCCGAATGCGTTTCTGTCCACCGACGGCTCCTATAACAACTGGCTGACCTACAACGCTTTCTACGATACCGGGACTTCGGCCTGGTATCCGCTCAACACGGCGGCTGCGTCCTACGGCGTATCCGTCACCGCGACCGGGATCCTGCTGCAATATGCGGCCGCCATCGGCGGCGCAGGCGCGATCACATGGACAACGATCGCGACCTTTTCCAGTTCGGCCAATCTCAACACGATCCTGTCGTCGCTGTCGTCGATGGCCAGTTCGATCTCGACAAACGCCGCGGCGATTGCGGCGGAAACGTCCCGCGCGGAAGGCGTCGAGGCATCGCTGTCGTCCTCGATCTCTTCCGAGGCGGCCACGCGCGCCGCAGCAGACGCGACGCTTGCCACGGAGATCACGACGGAGGCCACGGCGCGCGCCACCGCGGTCGCGGCGGAAACCACACGGGCCGAAGCGGCCGAGGCGACACTCAGCACCGCGATTACGACGGAGGCGACTGCGCGCACTGCTGCGATTGCCGTCGAAACCGGCCGCGCCGAAGCCTCAGAATCGGTGCTCTCGGCATCGGTGACGACCGAAGCGTCCACCCGCGCGGCGGCAGATACGGC
>JBEKLK010000270.1:0-5214 GCA_050010235.1 Rhizomicrobium sp. | reverse complement strand
CGGCGATCTGCTCGACCCGGCGCCTGCCGATCTGACCGGCCAAAGCGTGGGCGCCATGAAAATCTCCAGCGGGCTGTCGTTGCCGGGCTACGGCTTTCTGCTTTTCACCCGGGCCGCAAACGCCTGGACGATCGATGTGCGTGCGGCGGACGGTTCGCACGAACGCACATGCCTGTTCGCCGCCGGGCACATCGAGTGCGCGAAGAAATAGGCGATTTCGCGCGCGCTATCTGAACGCGGCATGAATGGAATGCTCGCGAATCCGTGAGGCGATCAAGCCTGTGTGATGCGCCCACAAATGATCCGCACAAAGACAGATGTCGGCAATCATTTCGACATGTTTCGAACGTACTCGACGCCCAAATTCCTTCGCGAGAGGCGGCACTGAAGAAATTGTTCGAACTCGAAGGATATCGATCATGCTCACGTCAAATCTACGCAAGACGGTTTTGGCTGTGGCCGCACTCGCTCTCTGCCCCACGCTCGCATTTGCGCTACCGGGCACCGATACGGCGAAACCCATGACCGCTCCGGCCATGACCACCCAGACGGCCGCTCCGGCCGCCAAGGTCGCGAAGACCGCCGTCGTCAAGACGCACAAGACGACCAAGGTCGCGCAGCTCGCCAAACCCAAACATCACAGCAAGATGGCGCGCGCAAAAACGAAGGCCAAAGCCGTGAAGACGGCAGCGCTTTCCACCGGCGGCGCGCTGAAGGCCAAGACGGCGGCGAAATAAGCCTGCGCGTGTTGTTGGAATAACTCCAAGGGCGCCCGCGACGGCGCCCTTTTCTTATGCGAGGCGACGAATGGCGTCGACGACCGTCGACATCTCGTCGATCAGCGCAGGCGTGAACGGCTCCAGCCGCCCTTCGAAATCGCGCGCCAGATTGCGTTCGCGCAGCAGGCGCCGGAAATGCGCGAACTTCTTCGAACCGCCGGGCAAATTGTAGACGTAGACCGGATGGCCCGTGGCGCAGGCTTCGGAGATCATATTCACGGAGTCCGACGTCACGATCAGATGATCGGCGAGCCCGAGGATTCCGAAATAGGGATTGGCACCGGCTCCGTCCCAGACGAAAGCGGGAACGTCGGCAAGGCTTGCCCGCAGAATGGCGATATTGTCCTCGCCGGTGCGCCGCGACGGCGTCACGAGCAGGCTGACATGCGCGGTGGTCGCGAGATCGCGCAGCGCGTTTGCAAGTCTGCGCATGTCCTCCGGCCCGAAGCGGAAGGCGCTGTTGGGGCCTCCGATCAGCACGCCCACATAGGGTCGCGGCAAATGCGCGACGCGCGATGCAAGAGTCGCGGCGTCGGCCGCAAGCCGCGCGCGCGTCACCCGATGCAGCGCCCCGATCGTTGAAATGACATTCGGCCCGCTCAACCGGTCGTGCAGGGGCGTGACCACCAGATCGAAATTCGCCGGCGCAATGACGGGATTCTGGATCTGGACAGTCAGCGTCCGCTTCCCGGCAACGCGGCTCTCGTGACGCACATAGAGCGACGCCGGCACACTGTGCCGTCCTGTGGCGATGAGAATATCGGGCCAGGGCCGGGCGAGTTTGTCGCTGCCGTCGGTATAGGCATGCGACAAGCCGATCCTCAAATAAGGCGACAATTGCCGCCATGGCGTGCGCAACGCGACGCGTTTGACGACCGGTGCGACACCGAGCGCCTCGGCCAATCCCAGGCATTGGCTTTCCATGCCGGCCTTGCCGTCGGTCACGATCCAGCATGTCGAGAAAGAAGCCGCCACGCTCAGAAGCCGAACATGTGGTCCAGGCTGAAGCTGCCGCCCGCGCCCAGAACGCCATGATAGCCGAACAGTCTGCAGGTTTCGTCACGGATGATCACATAGGGATGCCGGCCGGCTTCGCGCAAAGCGCGCGCGTCGAACATTTCGCCGACGCGCCAGAGGAACGAGCCCGAGCTCGGAATGGCGATGTCTTTGTGTTCCAGTTCTGCGCCGTTCTCCCCGCGCAGTGTCAGGCTCGTCGTCGATTGGGCGTGCCAGCTTTCCGAAACGGGATAGATCAGATGGCACAGCGTTTCGGCGGGCCGCGGCGCCACCCGCAGAAAGAGACGCGTGGACAATCCCGGCGGCGGTCCGGAATAGGATTGCGGTTCGCCGCGATAGGTGAGCGCCGTGTTGAAGACATGCGAGCCGAAACTCGTTTCGGCATGATGCCCGCTCGTGCGATGGCCATAGCGGAACAGCGCGTGAAGCCAGCCGTCGGCCTCTTCGCCGGCATCGAAATCGTAAACCAGCTCGACATGGCCATAGCCGCCCGGGAGCTTTCCTGCGGCGAGCGACGACACATCGAGCGCAACAGATTGGTCCCGCCTCAGATTGCCGAAGCGGTGTTCGCCGACGAGCGCGCCGCCGGCATCGTAGATCAGCGCTTTGACCGGCAGATGGGTTTGCGCCGTGGACATCGGCGTGGGCAAGACCGTCGTCGTGAATGCGTCGGTCGGAAGTAACGCGGCCGGCAGCAGATGCACTTTGCCGAGGAGCGTGCGCAGTCCCGGCAGCGCCGTGTCGTTTTTCAGGTCCGTGCGCTCGACATTGGGATGCGCCATGCGCGAACGGCCGTTTTTGCCCACGATTTCATAACGCGGTCGCACCAGATGCTTGCCGGCATGAATTTCGATCTGGTCCGGCCAGCGCAGATCCGGCAGCAATTCGGCGACGCTCAGCCGCCGAGTGGCGAAGGGACGAATCTCTTCCTGAAGACTCCTCACGTCCTTGCGGCCCATTCCGCCCATGCCGATGTCGCCGGCCGGAATGGAGATCGGGTGGCTGTTCTGCACCCATAGGATCACGTCTTCGCCGTCGGCCGGTGCGGGCAGGCCGGCATAAAGATCGGCAGGCCAGGAATTCGCGTCATGCGTGGCGGAGAGAATGTCGGGCCCGTCGCCATAGGTGTCGAGCGCGTATTTGACGATGTCGTGGCCCGCGACGCCCACCGCATGCACGAACAATTGTCCGGTGAAAGCGGGCAGCTTGAAGCGTTCGCGGATTTCACGGCTGTCGATGACGACGGAACTTTCCGGCGTGCCGCAGGACTCCGTCCAGGTCGCGAGCACAGACCCATCGGCGGCAAACAGCCGGCACCACAGCGTGACCGTCTTGGCGCCGTAACGGGTCCAGTAATTGGCTGTGACGAGGCGCGTGTGATGGCCGGCCTCGTCGCGGAAGAACACGTGATTGGTCGCGAAGTTGAGCGTGGACAGATAACGCTCCGGCACCGTTTGCAGATTGGCGGGCGTCTTCAACGTCGCGAAACTGACGGTCTGCGCGCCGTCCGGCAGCAGATGGCGAACCTGGCCGAGAGGTTTTTTGTCGTCGAAACTTGCGATGAGCACGGTCCCGCAGCGCGTATTCGGAAGCTTGGTTACCGATTGCGCCCCATGATTGCGGAAGCGCCGGTTCAGATGCTCGACATTCTGCACGAAATATCCCGCAAGCTCGACGCCCGACAGGGGATAGAAAGTCTCGAAGGCCTCGATGATGCCGTCGGGATCGTAGATCGCCGTGCGCCCGTTTGCGGCGAGCTTCGCGATCAGCGCACGCGCAGGCTCGGCCGCAAGCGGATGCGAGATCGCCTTGTAGATCGAGCTGCCGCCGATGTCGTTGCGGAAGGTGTCAATGCGCAGCGGCATGGGTGCCCGCTCCGCCGGAAAACAGGCCGCCCAGCCGTTTGAAAAAAGCGCTGACGCGGTGTCGCGCCTGTTCGCGACGCACGACGGATTCGTCCGTGACCCAGTTGACCTGTATCACGCGCCGCAACCCGTCGACCGGCTCGAAACCATGCCAGGCCGTAGGACCGTTCCTGAAAATCAGAAGCGTGCCTTCATCCGGCGGAATCTCCGCGGCGAAATCGTTCAAATCCGTCGACGACCGCAAAATACGAAGCCGGCCTCGCTCGCTCTCATCCTTGCTGTTCATATAGAGGAGCAGGGTGACGAGTTTGGACGTGCTGTCGGTGTGAATCTGTCCGTCATGGGCGCAGCACTGTCCGCGCACGGTCACCATGACGGGACGCCCGCTCAAATCGATCTTGAGCTTGTCGGCGATGATCGCGGCGATGCGAGGCCCCGAAAGCTCCGCGATCAGCGACGAGAATGCGGGCCCATAGGAAAGGCTGGCCAGTGGAAAACTGCCGGGTTTTTCCACGCGCGGAAAATCACCGTCGATCGCCGCCATGGCATCGCGTTTAACGAAGCCGGGAACGATCGCAAACGGATACGGAGCCTGCTCGACGTTTGCGGAAGCCAGACGTTCAAAATCTATCATGCTTGTTCTTCGAAGATTTCCTGTCACGCCGCCGTCACATTTGGTCCATGTCGGTTAACGACTGGACGGATGGAGTCCTCAAAACCGGACGGCAAGTCCCGGTCACCTAACAGCCCAAGTACCGAAAGTGTAGGCCTTTTTTTGCTTTGGCTTAAGAGCAACGTGAGTCTTTCCTGCCCGCCACGGGCCATGCGGCACGAGTGCGCTTATTGGGCGCGCCCCGCCGTGCTATAGTCCCTCCGGTTGGGCGCGGGCGGCATTGGGGTCGCCATACGAAGGGGCATACGATGTGGATGGGATTAATACATCACGCGACGATCGCTTTGATCATCGCGTTTTTCATTTTATTTGCGGCAAGCAAGGCCGAGGGGCTCGTTAAGGCCCTGGGAACGGTGCTCGGGCTTTGGGTGCTGGCGCTCACGATACTTATGGTCGTTGGCGCGGTGACGGCGCCCATGTTCGGCGGAAAGCCGTTCGGCATGGATTGGCACGGCATGCACGATCATTGGATGCATCATGACGGCGATCATGGCGGCATGGGCATGGCGCCTCCGCCGGCTGCAGTTCCGGCTCCGGTGCAACCCGCGGCGCCCGCTGCCGGCAAGCACTAGTGTCGCGGTTTCGAAGTTCGCCATGTTGCCGATATCGGGTTCTGGGCGAACTTCGAAACCAAAGCGACACTAGAATCAATAGTTTGTTGGTGTCCTTTCGATTCTGAAATTCGCTCGAACCCGATATAGAGATCGGCGAATTTCAGAATCGGGACACTAGCGCTCCTTTGCGTTTCAACGTTTGATCGGGCCGCTGCCGGCATGGCAGCGGTTCCGGGTTTGCGTGCGCACCGCTCAGGGAGTTCGTCAGTGATCCGGTCTCGACTTGGATGTCTCGGTCTGTTGACGCTTCTGGCGTTTCTTGCGAC
>JBEKLK010000269.1:0-5234 GCA_050010235.1 Rhizomicrobium sp. | reverse complement strand
CCCCTGACGCGCCGTGACGATGACATAACCCTCGGCCAGCTCGACCGCGGCGCCCAGCGCCTCGAGCGCCTTCAGATGGAGATCGACCGGGCGCGCACCGATCGCGCAACCGCCCGGCAGCGACACCTTGGCGTGCCCCATGCGCGCGACCAGCGGGCCCAGCACCAGGAAGCTCGCGCGCATCTTGCGCACGATGTCGTAATCCGCCGTCGTGGAGGCGATATTGCGCGCGGACAAATTGAGCCTGCCGCCTTCGCCGGGACGGCTCCCCGGCACGGCATTCGCCTCCACGCCGAGGCCGCGCAGGATGTCCGCCATGAACGCGATATCGGCCAGCCACGGCATATTGGTCAGCACGAGCGGCTTGTCGCTCAACAGGCACGCGGCCATGAGCGGCAATGCGGCGTTCTTCGCGCCGCTGATGGCGATTTCGCCCTTGAGCCGGGCGCCGCCCCTGATGCAAATCCGATCCATAACCCCTCGCGACGGCGCCATTTCAACGATGAAAACGGCGGGCAGTGTTCTTCTAGCGCCCGGCGCGCCCGCTTAACAGCGTCGAACGGCCGGTAAGTTAAGTGTTTTTCGCGGCGGTATTGGGGCGCTCAGGCGGGACAGCCGCGATGTGCTCGTCGGATGCACCGTTGGGCCCGGTTTCGGGGCCGACCGGGGCACCCTCGCCTGCCACCCGGGCAGGGGCCTTGCGGCGCTTCAGGTTCTCCCGGAGCGCAGCCGCCTGACGTTCTTTCCGGACGCGCGAATTGTCGACCACGGCACCCTTTCCCTGGAACCCGCCCTTGGGCTATAGGACCGGCCCCGGGGCGGTTTCGCCCTTTACCACGGGGTCAATGCCTCGGTCGCCGGAGTAGCGTAGTGGTAGCGCAACCCCTTGGTAAGGGGTAGGTCGTGAGTTCGATTCTCACCTCCGGCACCAGCCTACGCTGCGCGAGCAACGGAGGATGGTGTCCTCCGAAGTGTGAAACGCGTTGGAGGGTATCATCCAACTCCGCGCCGCTTCCAAACGGCTAGCACAATCGCCGTTCGCGAGAGCTGGGGGATGCCGCCTGACGAGGGCGAGCTTGTTTCCACGAGCTATGTACAATTTGTCCTACACGGCGTTGCCCTTATCCGGCCGCCGCCATGTCTCGAATTTCGCCCGCTCCTTCGCCAGTTCAGCGTTGAGTGGCTCAAGAGCCGCAACGATGCTCCGCGCAGCTGCGATATGTGCGGGATTGGCTGCGTCGAACGTTTCTTCGGCGGCGATCATCAAGAGACCGCCGTCATCGGTACGCTCGATCACAACGTCCGTCGGAATCACGATCCGTGTCGCCAGCGGCGCCGACAGATAGACCATCCACGACAGATCGCAGAAGGGAAGTATCGCCGTCTCCCAAAGACTCACCAACTCGGATGAGAAAGCCTGCGCGAAGTCAACATTCCAGGATGACACGATCGCCAGCAGAACGGATTTGAACAACGGATATGCGACGATCGCAGGATCCGGCTCTGTGTCAGAATCCGTCCTAAAACATGCCTCTCGCCACGCACTGGCATAACTTAACGGTGCACCGCCATTGGCGCTCAATGTGACACGCTCTGCATCGGGAACATTGCTGTTGGAAACCGAAATACCGTATCCACCTCCCGGATCTGGCCTATCGAAGTCGTCTTTACGTACTCCGCGTTTGACGATTTCCGTCACTTGCGAGCGTACCTGCTCGAGTGGAAAAAGAAACTCGCCAATATTCTCCTCCGTCATTTCAAAAGGGTCGCGAAATAAATCCAGAAATTCCCAATCACGAAAAAAAGGGCTGAGCGCCGAGATCGAATCCAGGCTCCTCAGCGTTCTCACGCCCAATTCTTCCGGCGATTCGACGCGCGGTTTCCAATTCGATCTGATCTTGAACTGGTTCACTGCCATGGGTCCTGCCGCCAGGTTCCAAGTTTCAACTGAATTCTCTTCAAACGCTCGTCTTCGCTGAATATCTTATAAGCGAGGTCCAACATAGATTGCGTCGCAAAATACCATATAACCGGGCGCCCGTGACTCGCCCCCAGCTGGCGCAGCCCTTGATCTGGCCATTTCTTTGTCAGATTTTTCAAAAACGGATATGCCAGGCCCTTCGTCGCTAGCATCTTCGCATAGCCAGGGCTTTTGTATTCGAGCATCGACCCCGGCAAATTAATGGTGCCATCTTCGTTGACTGCTCCAGGCTCATGCTGACAATCGTCATAATAGACAGGCTTGCCGTTGTCTTCCGGATTGGAAAGCGCATATGTAAAACCCGGTTGCGTCGTCCACAGCGGGTTGATCTTCTCTCTCATATATTGCTCGTAAGCACGGCCTGGATCGCCGCCAGGTCCTACAAGACCTTTCTTATCCGGCACGGGCGGCTCGGGGCAAAGCTCGGGTTCGTCGTCTTTGTTCTTCGGCTGCGACTGACCCGATGCCAGCGCCGCGGCATCGACGAGCACGCCCTCCTGCGTCTCTCGCGCGATCGCGTGCCCGCGGTTACGAAACTTACCATCGGGACCCAGCGTCGCGCGCATGACGACTTGGCCGTTCGACACCTGCACCAAATCGAGTTCTGTGCCATCGCTGTTCCATGAATAGCGAAGGTCGGGCCGACCCGGGACTTCTCCTTCATGTTGCTCTCCGCCGGCAGGCGGCGAATAGAGCAACGCGGACAGAAAAGTCGCGGGACCCGATCCGTATCGGGCAATCAACCCTGCCCAACTGAGAATTGTCGCCATCGTTGCGCGCGTTGCTACCGCTTCCGCGGCTTCTGCTCCTGCGGTCACTGTTGCGTCTGCCGCTTCGGCGTCGGCTCCTTCCGAAGTCCACTCGCCGCTCGGGCGCCCGCTTCCGGCGGGCACACGCGGTTGGTTCGGATTGTATTCTTTCACCAGCGCATCCAACGGCGCCGGATCGAAATCCAGCGCGGTCCAGATGTCGCGCGGAGAAACGCCGTCCTCCATCAATCCGTCGGCGATGAAGAGGCGTCGCGCCGCGTCCGGTGGATCGGGAAGCCGGGGGAGCGGCGCGAGCGCGATATGCATCGACGCCAGGCACTCGTCGCCGGCGCGCGCGTGTTTCGAAGCGCGGTGAATAACGCCCACGACGGACGGGTCGACCGGATTGCCATAGGCAACCGACAACAATGTGAGAATTCGCGCGTCTTCGCCTTCCAGCGACCCGTCGCTCAGGCGCTTGGCGAGCATGGTCTGCGCGCCCAGCACAACGCCCTCGCGTTCAAGGCACATCCCGGCACGCAGGCCGCGAAAGCGCGCCTCGTCCTGCCAGCGTTTCTGAAGGTTTGCGATTTCCTGCTTCACGCCCGGATTCCCTGAAGTCGGGGGTGAGCTTTGCACGGCTTTGAGAACAAATCAAGAATAAATCAGGAACGAAATGCCCCAGGGATGCCTCATTTCGTGCCTTGCTGCCGGGATCCACAGCCATTGAAGACCAGGAAGTAGGCCGTTTATCTCGAAATGCGATCTGCCCCTCGGTCCTTTCGGACCGCGCGTAGCGCCGAAGACCGTCTTGGAAACGGGCTTGCTTATCCTCCGACGGCTGCACTCCGTCCGGCCCGGGCGCCGTCCATTGCGGTCCGCAACGCCGATTCCAGCTCCTCCGACGGTATGGGCTTGCGCAATATCGGAACCTTGTCGAACCCTCCCTCGACGATGTCTTCGCGGTATCCCGTCACGAAAACAAACGGCACGCTTTGCTCCTGCAATATGCGGGCTAGCGGAAATACGAAATTGCCGCCCAGGTTGACGTCCAGCACGGCGCCATCAAATCGGCGACTTCCGGCGACTGCGATCGCCTCGGTCAAGTCGGCAAATGGACCCTCTACCTGATATCCCAATCCCGTCAGGTGATCGCAGGTCAGCATTCCGATGATCGCTTCGTCTTCCACGACCAAAATCTGCTTCCTGGCGGCTGCTCCGTTGAGTTTTCTTGCCAGACTGCCGACGGGGCGAAACTTCGATGCGCCTGACAAATTGAACGGCGCGCAGACCAATTTGATCGTGCACCGCAATCCTTCCGGCCGCCAATCGAAATTGGCATCTTCGTCTCTCTGCTTGTTCAGGCTCGCGCCGATGATTTTCGTGCCGAATCCCTGTTTCTGAGGCGGCGAGACAGGCGGGCCGCCTGTCTCCGTCCATTGCAGAACCAGAAATTCGCCGTCGAGACTCCATCCGATTGCCACGGAGCCGGCGGGATCCGACAGAGCGCCGTATTTGGCTGCATTCGTCGCCAGTTCGTGAACGATCAACGAAACCGTCTGCGCCTTGTCCGGCGGAACGTTCAATGCGGGACCATGCATGGCTATGCGTCCGTCGCCCGTGCGATAAGGCGCGACCTCTTCCTCGATCAGCCTGGCCACATCCGCGCCCTGCCAGCGCGACTCGGACAGCAATTCGTGCGTTTTCGCGAGCGCCCGGATGCGCCCGTTGACGACATCGACATAGGTCTCCACATCGTCGGCACGACCCAGGCGAATGATCGCTTGAACCAATGCGAGTGCGTTTCGCGCACGATGATCGACTTCGCGCGCGAGCAACATCTGATAGGATTCGATCTCCTTCCGGTCGGTGATGTCGATCGTCACGCCATTGATGCGCTGGAGCTTTTCGTCCGAACCGAAAGTGCCTGCCGCCGCAACCAGACACCAGCGGATTTCACCATCCGTCCTGATCACCCTTATTTCGGCCTGAAATGTATTCCTGACGCTGGTCGCATGCTGAACGGCATTCATCAATACTTGCCAGTCGTCGGGATGAATCAGGGATTGTGCCGATTGCGGCGTAAACTGCGAGGCCTTGGGATCGATGCCGAAGATGCGGAACTGTCCCTCGTCCAGACGCCACGACCCGTCGGAATAGTCGAAATCCCAGGAACCCATATTGCCGGCCGCGAGCGCCACTTCGCGCCCCTGCTCGCTTTTCATGAGACGCCCGGCTGCCGCCTGCAATTCGGCAGTCCGTTCCGCGACGCGCACCTCCAGATCCCGATTTAATTCCTCCAACTGTTTGGTCTTGCGGTGAAGCTCGGCAAACACGCGAACCTTGGCGCGCAACAATTCGGGGACGACCGGGACCGGGACATAGTCCACGGCACCCGCCTCGTAGCCGCGCAGATAGTCCGCTTCGGAAAGATGAATTGCGGAAATAAAGATGATCGCCGTGCGCTGGAACCGCGGATGGTCCCGGATCATGGCAGCCAGCTC
>JBEKLK010000268.1:0-5267 GCA_050010235.1 Rhizomicrobium sp. | reverse complement strand
TTTTGAGCAGATCGTCGCCGCGGCCCTCGTAATACCAATAACCGTCACCGTCCTCGCGGAATTTGTCGCCGCTGACGATCCATCCGCCACGCAGATGTTCCTTCGATTTCTCGTATGCCGCGTGATAATGGAGTGCGGCGGAATCGCCCTTCAGCCACAAGGTGCCAACATCGCCTTGCGCGACGGTATTGCCGTCGTCGTCGACCAGTTTCGCCTCATAGCCGGGCACCAGTCGGCCCAGGCTGCCGGGCCGCACATCGCCGGGACGATTGCTGATATAGATGTGGAAGCTCTCCGCACTTCCAATGCCGTCGATGATCGGCACGCCGAAGGCGCGGTTCCAGCGGTCGTGAAGATCGAACGGCAATGCTTCGCCCGCGCTCCACATCAGGCGCACGCTGGAAATGTCGCGGCGCTGTTCCTCCGGTGCTTGCAGCATCTTGTTGATCAGGGTCGGCACGCTGGTGAACACGGTCGCCTTGTGTCGTGAAATCTGCTCGAACAGCAAAGCGGGTGTCGGCTGCTCGCGGAACAGCGCCGCGGTCGCGCCCACGGCGAACGGGAACATGAGATTCGTCCCCGTCGCATAGCCGAAAAACAGCCGCGCCCCGGAAATGGTCACGTCGTCTTCGCGAATTCCGATGAAGGCCTTGGCATAAACCTCCGTGTTGAACGGGAAATGCGTGTGGCTGTGCACCGCGCCTTTGCTTTGCCCGGTCGTGCCGCTGGTGAACAGCCACACGGCGGGATCGTCCTTGCGCGTGGGCCATGGTTCGGCGTCGGGTGCGCGATCGATCCAGGAATCGAAGCTTTTACGGCCCGCGCCACTGACGACAATCACATTATCGAGGCCCTGGCCGCGGCCGCAATGGCGCGTGGTCTGCAACGCTTTTTCGAATTCTGGCAGGCTCTGTTCGTCCACGAAGACAAATTGCGGCTTCACATAGCCGAGATAATATTCGTAATCCGCCGCCGGCAGCAGCGGATTGATCTGGGTCGCGACGGCCCCCGCCTTGATCGCGCCGAACCAGGCGTAAGCGAATTCCGGCCGGTCCTGCATGCAGATCAGCACGCGCTGCTCCGGGAGCAAGCCGTCCGCGACCAGATTGCGCGCGACGCGCATCGTCTTGTCCGCAACCGTGCGATAGGGGATCGCCGCGCCTTCGAACAGGATGGCGGTCTTGTCGCCGCGGCCGTTCTCGATGTTCGAGAACAGAAAATAGTCCGCCATGTTGAAAGCGTCGGGAAATTCCGGTGGTGTCATCCTGTCGTCCTTATGAAACTTCGCCGCCGGCCACCGGCAGCGCGATGCCGTTGACGGCGGCCGCTTCGTCCGAGGCCAGCCACATCACCGCCGCAGCTACTTCCTCAGGCTTCACGAGACGGCCTTGCGGATTGGCGGCCGTGAACGTCGCGAGCACTTCTGCCGTCGAGCGGCCGCCGGATTTCGCAATGGTCGCAACCGCCGACGCGACGATATCCGTGTCGGTGTAACCCGGGCACACCGTGTTGATGGTGATCCCCGTCTTCGCCAGTTCGAGCGCGAGCGCCTTCGTCAACCCCACGACCGCGTGCTTTGCGGCGACATAGGCGCTGACATAGCGATAGCCGGTCAGACCCGCCGTGCTTGCGATGTTGACGATCCGCCCGCCGCCGGCGGCTTTCATGTCGGGCAACACCGCCCGAATGCCGTGCACCGCGCCCATCAGGTTGACGTCGAGCGTCTCGCGCCACGCTGCAAGGCTTGTCTTCTCGAACGACGCGGATGCGACGCCGCCGGCATTGTTGACGAGCAATCGAATCGGTCCGTTCTCGTTTGCAGCCCAGCGCACGGCCGATTGCACGGCCTCCGCATCCGTCACGTCGACGACGACGATTTGGGATGCGTTTGTTGCGGCCAGGGCCGCCAGAAGTTTCGCCTTGTTACGGCCCGCAAGCGTGACCCGCCATCCCGCCTCGACAAGCGCCGTCGCTGTCGCAAGGCCGATGCCGCTGCCACCTCCCGTGACCAGGGCGTGTTTGCCGATCTGCGCCAATGGGGCCGTCTCCCTTGAACCGGAAAATAGTCTAGACTTCTATGCAAGAGCAACAAACCGTGTCTCATCGGGATAGATCATGGACCCCCAGACTTTCACACCATCCCATTTCCAATGGTCGTTCGCAGACGGCATCGCGACCGTCACGCTCAACCGCCCGGAGCGCAAGAACCCTCTCACCTTCGAGTCCTATGCCGAATTGCGCGACATGTTTCGTGCACTGGTTTATGCGAAAGCCGTCAAGGTTGTCGTCCTTCGCGGCGCGGGCGGCAATTTCTGCTCCGGCGGCGACGTGCACGAGATCATCGGACCACTGGTGAAGATGGACATGACGGGCCTGATGGCCTTCACCCGCATGACCGGCGATCTGGTGAAAACGATGCGCGCCTGTCCGCAGCCGATCGTGGCAAGCGTGAACGGTGTCTGCGCCGGAGCGGGTGCGATCCTTGCGATGGCGTCCGACATTCGTCTGGCCGCGCGGGATGCCAAGACCGCGTTCCTGTTCAACCGCGTGGGTCTTGCCGGCTGCGACATGGGTGCGTGCGCGATGCTGCCGCGCATCATCGGCCACGGTCGCGCGTCCGAGCTTCTGTTCTTCGGCCGCAGCATGGGCGCGGAAGAAGGCGAGCGCTGGGGTTTCTTCAACAAGGTCGTGGCGGCAGACGAACTGGATGCGGAAGCGAAAGTCTGGGCCGCGCGAATCGCTTCCGGACCGACCTTCGCCAATGGCATGACCAAGAACCAACTCAACCAGGAATGGAGCATGAGCCTGGACATGGCCATCGAAGCCGAGGCTCAGGCGCAGGCGATCTGTATGCAGACGAAGGATTTCGAGCGCGCCTACAACGCTTTCGTCGCCAAACAGCAACCCGTCTTCGAGGGAAACTGAGATGCGCATATTGCAGCCGGCAGGCTGGCCGAGACCGCGGGGCTATTCCAACGGCATCGAAGCCGAGGGACGCATCGTGTTCGTCGCTGGCCAGATCGGCTGGGACGAGACCGAGAAATTCGCGGCAAAAGATTTCGCGGGCCAGTTCCGTCAGGCGCTGTCGAACACGCTGTCCGTGCTGCGGGAGGCGTCGGCGGGACCCGAGCATGTCGCGCGCATGACCTGGTTCATCACCAGTCGCGAGGATTATATGGCATCGCTCGCAGCGCTCGGCGCGGCGTGGAAGGAATTGATGGGACGAAATTACCCCGCGATGTCCGTCGTCATCGTGGCGGGGCTGGTCGAGCCGGCAGCCAAGATCGAAATCGAAACCACCGCAATCGTTCCCCATTGATGCCGGCGCACGCCTTCAAAATCGGCATTGTCGGCGGCGGGCCGGGCGGATTGTATCTCGCCCTCCTGACCGGGAAGGCGCGGCCCGACTGGCAGATTGACGTCTACGAACAGAACAGCGCCGACGACACGTTCGGTTTCGGCGTGGTGTTTTCGGACGAAACGCTGGAAGAGTTCCTCAGCCGCGACCTGCCATCCTACGCCGCGATCACCGATGCGTTCGCCTATTGGGACGACATCGTCATCCGTTACAAGGGGCAGGAAATCCGCTGCGGCGGCAACGGCTTTGCCGGTTGCTCGCGTCTCGCGTTGCTCCGGATTTTGCAGCAGCGCTGCGAAGAGCTTGGCGTGGCGATCCATTACCGGCATGCCGTCGACGATATCGCGCAGCTCTCCGATTGCGACGTCATTGTCGGTGCGGATGGCATCAACAGCCGCATCCGCGAAATGTTCAAGGACGCGTTCAAGCCGTCGCTCACCCTCAAGTCGAACAAATTCACATGGCTGGGCTCGACCCGACCGCTCGACGCTTTCACCTATTTCTTCAAGCAGACGGCGCACGGGCTGATCTGCGCCCACACCTATCAATATGAGCCCGGCCGTTCGACGTGGATCATGGAGATGAGCCCGGCCACCTGGGCTGCGTTCGGGTTCGACCGTCTGGGTGAAGAGGAGAGCGCGCGCCGGCTGGAAGAGATCTTCGCGGAGGAACTGGCAGGTCATCCCCTGATCGTCAACCGTTCGCGGTGGCGCAGCTTCCCGCGGGTGTTCTGCGAGAACTGGTGGCATAAAAACATTGTGCTCCTGGGCGACGCGAAGGCGACGGCGCATTATTCCATCGGCTCCGGCACCAAGCTCGCCATGGAGAGCGCCATCGCGCTGTCCGATGCGCTTCTGAAGCATGGCGAAGACTCGATCGAGGCCGCGTTTCGCAGCTACGACGCGGCGCGCCGCACGGACGTCCAGATCACCCAGCACAATGCCGATGTGAGCCTTGCCTGGTTCGAGCACATGGAACGCTCGAACGACATGAAGCCGATGCAGTTCGCGATGGTCGTGATGTGCCGCGCCAAGTCCATCACCTGGGACAATCTGCTCGTGCGCGACGAACGCTTTGTGTGCGCCTTCGAGGACGAATGGTACCAAACGTATTTCGAGGAAACCGGGTTCGACTGCCGCGACAGCCGACCCACGCCCATGTTCACGCCGTTCAAGCTTCGCGGGATGACGCTCGAGAACAGAGCCGTCGTATCGCCCATGGCGCAATATTCCGCGGTCGACGGCGTTCCGAACGATTGGCATTTCGCCCATTACTCCGCGCGCGCGATGGGCGGGGCAGGTTTGCTCTATGTCGAGATGACGTGTCCCTCGGCGGACGCGCGGATTTCGCTCGGCTGTACGGGCTTGTGGAACGATGCGCAGGAATGCGAATGGAAACGCATCGTCGATTTCGTTCACAAATATTCGGCCACAAAAATCTGCATGCAACTCGGCCATGCCGGCCGCAAGGGCTCCACGCAATTGGGCTGGGAGGAGGCGGATTATCCGCTGCCCGACGAAGCGGACAATTGGCCGCTCTGGTCGGCATCCGCGCTTGCCTATTTCGAGGGAATCAGCGCGGCGCCGGCCGAACTCGATCGCGCCGCGATGGACCGCATCAAGGCCGAGTTTGTCTCGGCGACGCGGCGCGCGGATCGCGCCGGCTTCGACATGCTCGAACTGCATTGCGCGCACGGCTATCTGTTCGCGAGTTTCCTGTCGCCGTTGACCAACCGGCGGACCGACGATTACGGCGGGTCCATCGAAAACCGCGTGCGCTATCCGCTCGAAGTGTTCGAAGCGATGCGCGATGCGTGGCCGGAGCACAAACCCATGTCGATCCGCATTTCGGCCAGCGATTGGGCGCCGGGCGGGATTACCGAGAGCGACGTGCTCACGACAGTACGCGC
>JBEKLK010000267.1:0-7791 GCA_050010235.1 Rhizomicrobium sp. | reverse complement strand
AGGGGCCATCGAGATATTGATGCCCACCTTGCAGCCGGCGGAATTCTGGAAAGAGACCGGCCGCTACGATGCGTATGGCAAGGAAATGCTGCGCATCAAGGACCGCCACGACCGCGAACTGCTTTACGGTCCCACCAACGAAGACATGGTGACGGAAATTTTCCGGGCCTATGTGCGCTCGTACAAAAGCCTGCCGCTCATTCTCTATCACATCCAGTGGAAATTCCGCGACGAGATCCGTCCGCGCTTCGGCGTGATGCGCGGCCGCGAATTCCTCATGAAGGATGCGTACTCGTTCGACATCGACGCAGAAGCGGCGCGCAAATCCTATAACCGCATGTATGTCGCCTATTTGCGCACCTTTGCGCGGCTGGGATTGAAATCGATTCCCATGCGGGCGGAGACGGGACCCATCGGCGGCGATCTCAGCCACGAGTTCATCATCCTGGCGGAAACCGGCGAGAGCCAGGTGTTCTGCCACAAGGACCTGGTCGACATGCCGGTGCCGGACGAGAACGTCGATTTCAGGGGCGATCTCGAACCGATCATCCGCTCGCGCACGAGCCTTTATGCGGCGACGGAAGACAAGCACGACCCGGCCGAGTTCGAAGCCAAGGTCCCGGAAGACAAGCGGCTGACCGCGCGCGGCATCGAGGTCGGTCACATCTTCTATTTCGGTTCGAAATATTCGCAGCCCATGCGGGCTTTCGTGGCCGGGCCGGACGGGCAGGAGCGTCCCGTGGAAGGCGGCTCCTACGGCATCGGCGTGTCGCGGCTGGTGGGCGCGATCATCGAAGCGAGCCATGACGATGCGGGCATCATCTGGCCGGAGCCCGTCGCACCCTTCGATATCGGGCTGATCAATCTGAAGGCGGGCGATGCCGCCACCGATGCGGCCTGCGAGACGCTTTACGCAAAATTGACGGGCGCGGGCAAGGATGTGCTCTACGACGATACGGGCGAGCGGCCCGGCGCGAAATTCGCCGGCATGGATCTGATCGGCATTCCCTGGCAGGTCATCGTGGGCCCGCGGGGATTGCAGAACGGAATGGTCGAAGTGAAATCCCGCAAGACCGGCGCGCGGGAAGAAATGTCGGTCGATGCGGTTGTGAATCGGTTTGACGGCTAACAATTCGGGCTGTTTGAAATGCTGAAGCGCTCCATGAAAAAGACACGGAAAGAAGTAAGGACGCTTCCTTGGAATTCCGTCGAGTACCTGAAAACCAATGACGACATCGTGCATTACTTGGAAGCAGCGCTCGAAGATGGCGATCCGGCACTCGTGAAAGTGGTGCTGGCTAATATCGCGGAAGCGCTAAGGCTGAAATCATCGGTGTCAGCCTGATGGCCGACGGCTGCGCTAGCGCCAGATTTCCCCTCTACCCCGCAGGGGGTGGAGGTAGCGGCAGCGTACCGACCGGTCGGGGTGAGGGGGTAGTCATCACGTACTCCGCATTCGCCCGTGATGTCTCTTCATTTCTTGAAAAGAGTCTTTGTTCGCGCTTCGCGCGGTCCCCCTCACCCCGACCCTCTCCCTCAAGGAGGGAGAGGGAAAAGCACTTGGCCTGACATGGCTTCGGCAACCCGCGCCTTCGCGCCGTTCGAATGGATGATTGCGCTGCGCTATCTGCGCGCCAAGCGCCGCGAGGGATATGTCTCGGTCATTTCCATCATCTCGCTGATTGGGGTGGCACTCGGCGTGGCCACGCTGATCATCGTCATGTCGGTGATGAACGGCTTCCGGCACGATCTGTTGTCGCGCATCCTGGGCGTCAACGGCCACGCTAGCGTACAAAGCCTGGCAGGGCCGCTCACGGATTTCGATGCCGTGGCCCAGCGCGTGCGCGCCATTCCCGGAGTCCTGCGCGCGGCGCCGACCGTGGACGGGCAGGTGCTGGGAACGTCGAACGGTCTGGCGCAATTCGTCCTCGTGCGCGGCATGCGGGCGCAAGACCTCAAGACGCTGACCACCGTGTCGCAGTCGCTGTCCGACGGTGCGCTCGAACATTTTCGCGGAGGAGACGCGGTCATCATCGGCGGGCGGCTTGCGGAAAAACTGCACCTCGAACCGGGCATGCAGATCACGCTGGTCGCCCCGCGAGGCAATGTCACGCCGTTCGGCGTCACGCCGCGGGTGAAGAGCTACACGATCGTGGGCACCTTCAATATCGGCATGTCGCAATACGATCAGACGATCGTCTTCATGCCGCTCGAAGAGGCGCAACTCTATTTCAACCTGAACGGGACGGTCAGTTCGCTGGAAGTGATGGTCCGCGATCCCGACAATATCGACGCCTTCGTCGATCCGATCGTGAAGGCCGCCGGTCCCTATACCCGCGTCATCACCTGGCAGGAGCAGGATTCCACCTTCTTCGATGCGCTGCAGGTCGAGCGCAATGTGATGTTCATGATCCTGACCCTTATCATTCTCGTGGCCGCGCTCAACATCATTTCGGGCCTCATCATGCTCGTGGGGGGCCTCGCGCGGCGCGGTGTTGCGGGTGTTCTTGATCGCGGGCGCCAGCATCGGCGTGACCGGTACGATTCTGGGCTTCGTCATCGGCGTGGTGTTCTGCCTGAACATCGAATCGATCCGGCAGTTCCTGTCGTCGCTCACCGGCACGCAATTGTTCAATCCGGAAATCTATTTCCTCAGCCACATGCCCGCGCGCATGGATGTGCGCGAGGTGATCGCCGTTCTGCTCATGTCGCTGACGCTGTCGCTGCTTGCGACGCTGTATCCGTCATGGCGCGCCGCCCGGCTCGATCCCGTCGAGGCTCTCCGCTATGAGTAACGCGTTCACCGCCGGTGCGCTGCGCCTGGAAGGCGTCACGCGCACCTACCATCAGGGCGAGAGCGCTCTCGAAGTGTTCTCCGATCTGAGCGTGACGCTCAATCCCGGAGAGCTGGTGGCCTTGGTGGGCCCCTCGGGCGCGGGCAAGTCGTCGCTTCTGCATATCGCGGGACTTCTGGAAGCACCGACCTCCGGCGAGATCTATATCAATGGTGCGGCCGCGTCGTCGTTGCCGGACAGCGAACGCACGCGGCTCAGGCGCGACACGATCGGTTTCGTCTATCAGGCGCATCATCTGCTGCCGGAATTCACCGCACTCGAAAACGTGATGATGCCGCAACTGATCGCGGGCAAGAGCCGCACGCAGGCGCGCCAGCAGGCGGAGCGTCTGCTCACCCTGGTGGGTTTGAAAGACAGGCTCGAACATCGCCCGTCGCAACTTTCCGGCGGCGAACAGCAACGCGTGGCCGTGGCGCGCGCGCTGGCCAACCGGCCGCGATTGCTGCTGGCCGACGAGCCGACGGGCAATCTCGATCCCCGCACGGCGGCCGGCGTGTTCGAAATGCTGGTCGAGCTCGTGCATTCCGAAGGCGTCGCGGGTCTCGTGGCCACGCACAATCTCGAATTGGCGGTGAAAATGGATCGCACCCTCATCCTGCACGACGGCCGCCTGATCGACGGACGGCAGCTGAAGCCCAAGGGCTGAGTTCACGGCGTCATATAATCGTGCTGGAATGCGCACCTTGGATAGAGACAGGTATGGGCAATCCCGTCGTACATTTCGAAATCACTGTCATGAATGATCGAAGGATGATCGCTCTTTGAGAGTACACTCCGGCCGCGCAATGCATGGGGAGGCGAGTTGGCTGTTCCGCGCGCCCGGAAACATCGAGCGCATCGAAGCGAGCTTTTCGGGCGCGGCCTTTGCGCCGCATCGCCATGATACCTATGCGATCGGCATCACGCTCAAAGGCGTCCAGAGCTTCGACTATCGCGGCAGCGCGCGACACTCTCTTCCCGGTCAATTTGTCATCCTGCATCCGGACGAAGTTCACGATGGGCGGGCAGGGGACGATGCCCCATTTCGCTATCGAACCGCATACATCGCGCCTGCTCTTATTCAAGGCGTGTTGGGCGGGCGATCGTTGCCGTTTGTCGAAGGGGGCGTTTCCCGCGACATTCGGCTGCAACGCCCGATTTCCGCATTGCTGGAAAATTATCGTCGTCCGCTCGACGAACTCGAACAGCAGGATGTGCTGTTCGAACTCGCGAACGCTCTGCAGGCGGTCTCCGGGACCGTTGCGCCGATCAATTCCGTCAATCGAAAAGCGGCGATGCGCGCGCGCGACTATCTCGAAACCTGCATCGAACAAAACGTTTCGCTCGCGGATCTGGAACGGGAGACCCACCGCGACCGCTGGCAATTGTCGCGCGATTTCCGCGCAATGTTCGGAACGAGTCCCTACCGTTACCAGATTGCGCGGCGGCTGGATAAGGCGCGTCGCATGATGCTGCGAGGCCGGGCTATCGCCGAAGTTGCATTGCGCTGCGGATTCTCGGACCAGAGCCATTTCGGCCGGGCGTTCAAGAAGACATTCGGATTGACGCCGAATGCATGGTTGCGCGTCTCCGGCGGTGCGCAAGATCGTTCTATACGCGCGGCGGGCACACGGCCACGGTAGGGCCATGACTTCGCGCGCGATTTATGGACCCGAAGAGGCAAGAGGGTGGCGACCGTGGGGTATCCTCGTGCCGTTTCTCGCACTTGCTTTCGTGGCCGTTGCCATCGTGGGCCTGACTCTTGCGCTGCAGCGCGCTCGCCTCATCGACGCGGACGGGACCCCCATCGGGCTTGCCGGGCTCGCGGCCTTCCTGCTTCTGCCTTTCTCGGCGCTTGCTCTCGTCGTGACGGCATGGACGCGGTTTGTGGAGCGGCGACCGCTGGCGTCCATCGGTCTGGTCGGGAGAAAGCGAGCACGAACATTCGTATTCGGTGTCCTGACCGGCATCGCGATGACGATTGCCATTGTGGCCGGCGGATGGCTCGCAGGCGCGTATTCGGCGGGAGCCATTGCGACCGCGTTTCATTCGACCTCGGCCATCGCCGCAATTGCGCTCCTGCTCGGTTGCTTCGCCGTTCAATCGAGCGCCGAAGAGATCCTGTTTCGGGGCTGGATGCTGTCCGCCATCGCGGCCAAGTTCGGCACCGTCGCGGCCATATCGATCTCGTCCCTCGCGTTCATGCTGCTGCACTTCGAACCCCATGCCGACTGGCTCTTCGCCGCCAACGTTTTCCTGTTCGCGGTTTTTGCGTCGTGTTGGTCGATCGGGACCGGCAATATCTGGGGCGTCATGGGCTGGCACGCGGGATGGAATTGGCTGCTGGCAGTCGGCTTCGAAATGCGCGTCACGGGATTGGATGCGCACGTGCCGGCGCTTCTTGTGAAAATGACACCCGGAGGCTCGCACGACCTGACGGGAGGTTTTGAGGGCCCGGAAGGCAGCGTGATGTGCAGCCTCCTATTGCTGGTCGGCCTCGCATTTCTTGGTCTGCGGCGCACAAGAACAGCGTAAGGCCTGCCCGGACGGGAAGAAAAAGTCGTTCCCTTTCTGTTCTTGACAGAACGAAATAAGAACGCATAATGCCGCCCCAATCTGGAGACGGCAGCAATGGCCTGGATGAAAGACGCGGCGGCGGCGGCGGGACTTCTGGCATTCATCGTGTGTGCGTTCGGTCTAGCGGACGTGGCGCAGGTGGCGTTGGCCGCCATCTGACGGCGCCAAGCTTCTGTGGATGAACCGGCCGCGGCGCTCGCCGCTGGGTTCGCCGCCGCCATACTGACAGCGCATATCGATGAGGATTCGGCCGGACCATGGCTGAGGCGCGCAAACCGGCTCAATTCGTCCATCTTCGGGTGAAGAGCGCCTATTCGCTGCTGGAAGGCGCCATCCGGCCGAAAGAGTTGGCGGAGCTGGCGCGCAAGCACGCGATGCCGGCAGTAGGCATCACCGACGTCAACAATCTGTTCGGCGTCTATGAGATCAGCGAAGCGCTGGCGAAGAAGGGCGTGCAGCCGATCGTGGGCTGCCTGCTGTCGGTCGAGCTGGACGCCGCCGCCGCACCTTCGACCGGGATGGTGACGCGTGCGCGTCCGCCCAATCTGCCGGTCCTGGTCCAGAACGAAACCGGCTACCGCAATCTCGCGAAACTTCTGAGTGCGGCCTATCTCGGCGCCGAGCCGGGAGATTGGCCGCATGTGAAAGCGGCGGCGTTGGCCACGCATGCGGAAGGATTGATCGCGCTGACGGGCGGGCCGGGCGGTCCGCTCAACCGCCTGATCGTGGAAGGCCAGCCGGCAGCGGCGGCGGAGCTTCTCGACCGGCTCAAGGCGATGTTCGGCGACCGGCTCTATGTCGAGCTGCAGCGCCACGGTCTTCCGGAGGAACGCGCCGCGGAAGATCAACTGATCGATCTCGCCTATGCGAAGGACTTGCCGCTGGTCGCGACCAACGACATCCATTTCGGCGGCGCCGACATGTATGAAGCGCACGACGCGCTGTTGTGCATCGCCGACGGAACCTTCGTTTCGCAGACGGATCGGCGCCGTCTCACCCGGGAACACCGTTTCAAATCGCCGGCGGAGATGGCGGCGCAATTCGCCGATCTGCCCGAAGCGATCGAGAACACGATCGAGATCGCGAAGCGCTGCGCGTTCCTGCCCAAGAAACGCGATCCAATCCTGCCGAAATTCGTGCCCGAATCCGGGCTTCCCCCGGCCGACGAATTGCAGGTCCAGGCGGAAGCCGGTCTCGCGCGGCGGCTGAAGGAGCATGGGCTGTTCGCGGACGAGAAGGTCTATCTCGACCGGCTCGCTTTCGAACTTGGCGTCATCATCCGCATGGATTTCGCGGGCTATTTTTTGATCGTGTCCGATTTCATGAAATGGACGCGCCAGCAGAACATTCCCGTCGGCGTGCGCGGCTCGGGCGCCACCTCGCTCGTCGCCTGGGCGCTCGACATCACCAATCTCGATCCCATCCGGTTCGGGCTCCTGTTCGAGCGCTTCCTCAATCCCGAACGCGTCTCGATGCCGGATTTCGACATCGATTTCTGCCAGGAGCGCCGCGACGAAGTGGTGCGCTATGTGCAGCACAAATATGGCGAGGATCGGGTCGCCCATATCATCGCGCTGGGCTCGCTCCAGGCGCGCGCGGCCGTGCGCGATGCGGGACGCGTGCTGCAGATGCCGCTCGGTCTCGTCGACCGCATCGCCAAGCTGATCCCCAATCCACCGGGCAAATCGATCTCGCTGAAGGAAGCGATGGAGAGCGAGCCGCGGCTCGAGACCATCGCCGAACAGGAACCGCTGGCCGGGCAATTGTTTTCGATCGTGGGCAAGATCGAAGGGCTCTATCGCCACGCTTCCACCCATCCGGCCGGCGTGGTGATCGGCGATCGGCCGCTGGACGAGCTGGTGCCGCTCTATCGCGATCCGCGCTCCGAAATGCCGGTGACGCAATTCGACTACGAAGATGCGGAGAAGGCGGGCCTGGTCAAATTCGACTTCCTGGGCCTGAAGACGCTCACCGTCATTGCCAAGGCCGAAGCGCTGTTGAAGCGGCGCGGCGTGATCCTCGAAACGCAGACGATCGATTTCGAAAACCCGCCCGCTTTCGAGATGCTGTCGCGGGGCGAAAGCGTGGGCGTGTTCCAGCTCGAAGGCGCGGGCATGCGCGACTTGTTGCGCAAGATGCGGCCCGACCACATCAACGATCTGGTGGCGCTGGTGGCGCTCTACCGGCCGGGCCCGATGGATTCGATCCCGAAATACATCGCCTGCAAGCGCGGCAAGGAGAAGCCGGAATATCTCCATCCCCTGCTGGAGCCGATCCTCAACGAGACCTTCGGCGTAATGACGTATCAGGAAGACGTCATGCGTATCGCGCGTGAGCTGGGCGGCTACACGATGGGGCAGGCCGATCTCCTGCGCCGCGC
>JBEKLK010000266.1:0-5337 GCA_050010235.1 Rhizomicrobium sp. | reverse complement strand
GAACCCATGAGTCTCGCCGGCAAGACGCTTTTCATCAGCGGCGCAAGCCGCGGCATCGGATTGGCGATCGCGCTGCGGGCCGCCCGCGACGGCGCGAATGTCGCGGTCGCCGCCAAGACCGCCGAGCCGCACCCGAAATTGCCGGGCACGATCTACACCGCGGCCGAAGAGATCGAGAAGGCAGGCGGCAAGGCGCTGCCGCTCGTCTGCGATATAAGGTTCGAAGACCAGGTTGCGGACGCGGTGGAAAAGACCGTGGCCCGTTTCGGCGGCCTCGATATCTGCGTCAACAATGCAAGTGCGATTTCGCTCACCGGCACGCTGCAGACCGACATGAAGCGTTTCGACCTGATGCAGCAGATCAATGCGCGCGGCACCTATCTCGTCTCGCGCACCTGCATCCCCCATCTGAAGCGCGCGAGCAACCCGCATGTCCTGATGCTGTCCCCGCCGCTGGATATGAACGCGAAATGGTTTCGCGGCCACACGGCCTACACCATGGCGAAATTCGGCATGTCGATGTGCGTGCTGGGCATGGCGGCGGAGTTCGCGGATGACGGCATCGCGTTCAACGCGTTGTGGCCGCGCACGGGCGTGGCGACGGCCGCGATCCGCAACGCGCTGGCCGGCGACGAAGGAATGAAACATTGCCGCACGCCGGATATCCTGTCCGACGCGGCCTATCTGATCTTCAACAAACCCGCGAAGAGCTTCAGCGGCCGTTTCCTGATCGACGACAATTTCCTGGCCGAAAACGGCGTCATGGATTTCGACCGATACCGCGTCGACCCGACGAAGGATCTGATGCCGGATTTCTTCGTACCCGACAGCGTTCCGCCGCCTGCGGGCGTCAGCCTCAAGGCGTCGAAATCAGCGTAGGCGGTGCAGGAATTCCACAACCGCGAGCGAGACCCTGGCGCTGGCGCGAAGCACGACCGCCTCGACCTCCGTCGCCGCGCCGTAATGCAGATGCGCCATCGATGACCGCGTGTCGTTCTTCGGCGCGGCAATGCCGGTGAGCGCGAATATGGCAACACCCAGCGCCACGAGAGCTATTTTGGTCCCATAATAGCGGCGGTCCATGTCGGTCTCCCCTCGACGTACGCCGCACAAGAGGCCGCCGAAAAATGGCCAATCCAAGGCGAACGGCCGCATCTGGCACGGCTGGCCGCGGTTCTGTTATCGTTCGGGTATTGGATTGGCTTTCAGATTCAAACGCATCGCCCCGCGGCGGCCGATGCCGTCATGGGAGGGAATCATGAAAATCGTTTTACTGATCGTCGGACTCATCGCCCTCGTGCTCGGCCTTCATTGGATCGGGCAGGGGACAGGAATTTTCGTGTGGCCGGCCAACCCCGTCATGGATTACCACACCACCTGGGTCTATCGCGGCGCGGCGGTTGCCGTTCTCGGGCTCCTGATCATCGCCTATTCGCGCCGCCGCACTTAGGTCTTGGACGCTCGATCGGCGCGCAATTTAACCCGCTTTGCGCACCGGTGACTTGGCGGCCGGTGGCGCGTCCTCGCGTGCGATCGAAGTCTGTCGGCGGGCAGGGACGGTGATGGCCGCCTTGTTGAAGCGCTCCTTGATCGTGCGCTGAAGATCGAATTGCGTCTGCTCGGCGTTGGCATTCATCACCCAGCCCCGCACGAGCAGGTCGGCGGCATATTCCTTGAGCGCCACGGTTCCCGTCGCGGGCGGGGGCATCTTGAGGATGCGGCTGTCGCCCGAGAGGACATCCATGACGATCTTCTCCGCCGCCTCGATGTCGTTGGCGATGTCGATGCTGACGGTGAAATTGATGCGTGTCGTCGGCTCCCGCGACGCGTTTAGGATCACGCCGCCGAAAACCGCGGCATTGGGAATCGAGATGTAAGTCTGGTCGGGGCCGATCAATATCGTCGTGAACAGGCCCACTTCCCGCACGCTGCCGGATTGGCTTGCGGCCGTGATCCAGTCGCCGACCCGGAACGGTCGCAACAACAGCAGCATCACGCCGGCCGCGACGTTCGAAAGCGTTCCCTGCAGTGCGAGACCGACTGCCAATCCCGCCGCGCCCAATACCGCGATGAGGCTCGTGGTCTCGACGCCGAAACGTTGCAAAACCGCAATGATGGTCGCGATGAGGATGGCGTAGCGCACCAGCGACGCGACGAGAGGTTTCAGCGTTTCGTCGAACCGGTGAAGACGCGACAGCCCCATGCGGGTCCCGCGCGCGGCCCAGCTCGCCAATGTCCAGCCCAGAATCAGAATGACGACTGCTGAAATGACGTCCATGGCGCCGCTGATCAGCAGAGCTTCCAGGGTCGGCTGGGCGGCGGCAGATGCGTGAATTAACTTATCCGACGTCATGGTCTTCCCGTTCTCGAGGATCGCGGTCTAAATCAAACGCATGGCCGCGCCGCAGGAGCCCGAAAGTTCCGTTCCGCGACCGGGGGTTCCTGACGGGCCGGGGGGATTTGAATGCCGATAAAGGGATTGTATCGCGCGGGTTTTGCGCTTGCGGCGTTGTTGTCGCCCCTGCCCGCATGGGCTGCCGCGATGCCTACCACTTGCGCGCCCACCGTCGAAGTTTCGGGCGTGCAGGTCGTGCGCGTGGAAAAGAACGGCGTTCTTGTGCTTGTCGACGGCCGTGCGGTGCATCTCGAAGGAGTGCTGCTGCCGCAGGGCAGCAAGGATCACGCGCCAGACTTTCTGGCCGAGCAGGCGATCAGCACTTTGTCCGATTTGGCGAAGGGCCGCAGCGTTTCGCTGGCGGTGAATATCCCCAAGGAAGACCGCTACGGGCGGCTGCGCGCGCAGGTCGAATTCCCCCAGGACAATGACGAGCCGTGGCTGCAGATCGCGATGTTGCGTCGCGGCCTGGCCCGGGTCGATATCGCGCCCGACCGTCGCGAATGCACGGCCGCGCTTTATGCGGCGGAAGCCGAAGCGCGCAAGAACAGGAACGGCATCTGGACGCAAGGCGCCTATGCGATCCGCGCGCCCGATCAGCTCGCCGGCACGACCGGCACGTTCCAGATCGTCGAGGGAAAGGTGCTCACGGCCAATCTGAAGAACGGCCGCGCCTATCTCGATTTCGGCACGGACTGGCGCTTCGATTTCACCGCGACCATTTCGCCCGACGACATGGCGAACTTCCGCGATGCGGGCATCGATCCGCGCAACTATGCCGGCAAGGTTGTGCGCGTGCGCGGCTTTGTCGACCAGATGAACGGCCCCGAAATCGAAATGTCGAGCCCCGACGCGGTGGAAGTGCTCGTCGCGCCATAAGGCATACGAACCGTCCGGTATTGCGAGTCGGCGCGATATGGGCATTGACGATAATGTGATAGCCGCGTGCAGATGTTGTGTTCGTTCGCCGCGATTTCGCGCGCTCCTATGACGCCGCCGGCCCTATAGTGATTTCCAGGAATCGGGGGGATTCTCGTGAAATTGGCCGCAATCGTTTTCCCGCCGGACGCAACTCGCGGGCCGCGATGATTGCGGCGGGATTGGCATCTCTCTCGCTCTTTGCGCTCGTCACCTCCGTGTCGCCGGGACCGGCCAACGCGCTGGTGATGTATTCCGCGGCGCAGGGCCATGTCGCGCGCACGGTGGGCGTGGTCGCGGGATTGTTCGTCGGCTTCGAGAGCATGCTCGTGCTGGCGTCGTTCGGAATTTCGGGCGCGGTGTTCGCCGAGCCGCGAATCGCCGAGGCGATGAAGCTCGTCACGGCGGCTTACCTCGTCTTCCTGGCGGTACAGATTCTGCGCGCGCCTCTTGGCGACGCTGCGAGGCCCCGGGCGGCGCATTCGGGTTTCGTGACGGGAGCATTGCTGAACTGGGCAAATCCAAAGGCGTGGATCATGGCTTTCGGTGCGGTGTCGCTGACGGCGGCCCATGGTCCGATCCTGCGTCTCGTCATGGTCTGCGGCACTTTCTGCGTCACGGGCTTTATCTCAGTGGCTGTTTGGGTGGGAGCCGGCGCATCGATTTCGCGCGCAATGCGGAACGAAAACTTCGCGCGTTGGGTGAATCGCGCGATGGCGGGCGCGCTGGTTTTTTCCGCCGCGTTGACCGTCGTGTTCTGAAACAAAAAGGCCCGGACGAAGCCGGGCCTTTTGCATTCGAATTAGGAGGTCGCTTACGCGGCTTTCTTGAGCAACTGGGTTTCGACGCGCTTGACCGCGGCCTGTTCGTCGATGCGCTCCACGGCGGCCACTTCGCGCGCCATGCGGGCGAGGGCCGCTTCATAAAGCTGGCGCTCGGAATAGGACTGTTCCGGCTGGCCGCTGGCGCGGTGCAGGTCGCGCACGACCTCCGCGATCGAGACGAGATCGCCGGAATTGATCTTGGCTTCGTATTCCTGCGCGCGGCGGCTCCACATCGTACGCTTGATGCGAGCGCGGCCCTTCAGCGTGTTGAGCGCGGTCGCCACGATGTCCGGCGACGACAGCTTGCGCATGCCCACGGCCTTCGCCTTCGCGGTGGGAACGCGCAAGGTCATCTTGTCCTTGTCGAAGGTGATCACGAACAGTTCGAGCTTCGAACCGGCCACTTCCTGCTCTTCGACGCGCGTGATGCGGCCGACGCCATGGGTGGGATACACGACGTGGTCGTTCGCCTTGAAATCGAGCTTGCGGTTCGAATTCGCGGGGGCCTTCTTCTTTTCGGGAACCAAAGTCTTTGCAGGTGAGCTCATGTGGGTCCGTTTCTTTCAATTATAGACATTCGATACGGCGCCAAACTCGCGCCCACACACCGCAATTTTATTGCGGCGCAACAATCCAGCCCCGATTTGAAGGCGGCAGACACTCCGTCCGAAGACCGAACTCCAGAAATTCGGGGAATATCCTGGACCGGGTTTCGGGCAATACGGAGGCCGAATATACTATGCCGCTTGGCGAGCCTTTCCTGGCCTGACCGACGAACCGGAGGCTACTACAAAATCGGGCATTTGTGAAGGAGAATCTGCCAACCGCTTGAAATATCGCGACTTATTTCATTCCCGATGAGAATTTGTCATATATTCCAAGCCGCTATTGTGACCGCGAGCTTACGAATCGTGGCCGGACGGCCGGGCGCGATCCGTTAATTCTACGAGCCCGAACCGGGTTTATCGGTAAAATACTTTTCGAATTTGTCCGGGATGGTATCCCATTCTTTCGCATCTGCGGGAGGTTCGCCCTTCAAAGTGATGTTGGGCCATCTCTTGGCGAAGTCGGCGTTAACCGTGAGCCACTTCTCCAAGCCGGTCTCGGTGTCGGCCTTGATGGCGTCGACCGGGCATTCCGGCTCGCAGACTCCGCAATCGATGCACACATCCGGATCGATGACGAGCATGTTCTCGCCTT
>JBEKLK010000265.1:0-5360 GCA_050010235.1 Rhizomicrobium sp. | reverse complement strand
CGACGGGGCCATCTCTCGCGGCGGCGCCGAACCCGGCAGTTGTTGGAAAGATTCCGGGATCCGACGGCGGCTGGGATTACGCCTCGGTCGATGCCGCAACGCATCAGCTGTTTGTCGGTCGGACAACGGGCGTGATGGCGGTCGATCTCGATTCCGGCAAAGTAACGGACATCTTGGTTCCCGGCGCGGTCGTGCACGGCGTGATTGCCATCGGGGATTCGGGTGTCGGCGTGAGCGCCAACGGTGAGAGCCAGCTCGCGATCCTGTTCGATACGAAGAGCGGAAAGGTTCTCGCCTCCATCCCGACGGGCCCCGGTCCCGACGCGGTCGCTTTCGATCCCGCAACGGGACTGGCCGCGATCATGGAAGGCGTCGCGCATGATGCGTTGCTGATCGATCCCAAAGCGATGAAAACGGTCGGCAATATTCCGCTGGGCGGGCGCCCGGAATTCGCGGCCTCGGACGGACATGGCCATCTGTTCGTCAACATCGTGGACACCCACGAGCTCGCAACCGTCGATATTGCCTCGCGTTCGGTGCTGGGCCGCGTTCCGCTTCCCGGTTGCGAAGGCCCCACGGGTCTCGCCTATGACGCCGCCGATGATCTCGTGATCTCCGTGTGCCGCAACGGGATCGCGGATGTGACACAAGGAACGTCCGGCGTCTCGCGCGCCAGCATCGCGATCGGCCAGGGACCGGACGCCGCGATTTACGATTCCAAAGACAAGGTCTTTTATGTGCCCTGCGGGCGCGCCGGCACGCTGGCGGTGATCGCGGTCAAGAGCCCTACGGATATCGCGCTGGTCGAAACCGTGCCGACCGCGCTCGGGGCCCGCACCGGCGCATTCGATGCAAAAACAGGAAAGCTCTATCTCCCAACCGCGCAGTATCAATTGCCGGCAGCACCTGGCACGCGGCTGCAGACAGTGCCGGGCACGTTCGAAATTGTGGTCGTAGGCCCCAAGTGAGCGCAAAGCGTTCCGCGCCGCGTGGCCTCAAGGCCGCGATCGCAAAGCTCGCGACGCTCTATCCGTCGCCGAAGCCGATGAGCGATCCGCTGGCGCTGATCGTGTGGGAGAATATCGGCTATCTGATCGACGACACGCGCAGGGCTGCGCTGTTCGAAGAGTTCCGCACGCGGGTGGGCCTCGATGCCGACAAGATCATGCGTGCGCCGGGCAGCGTGTTGCTCGACATCGCCAAGCGCGGCGGCATGAATCCCGGCACGCGCGTTTCGCGGCTCAAGAACATTGCCGCCATCGCGCGCGAATGCGACGGCGGCCTGTTGGCCGCGCTCAAATCTCTCCCGCTGCCCAAGGCGCGCACGCTGCTCAAGAAATTTCCCGGCATCGCCGATCCGGGCGCGGATAAGATCTTGCTGTTCAGCGGCGTCAGCGTGCAGCCGGCCCTGGAATCGAACGGGTTGCGCGTGCTGGTGCGCCTGGGCTTTGCGCCGCAGCAATCGTCCTATGGGGCGAGCTACAAGGCGGCAGTCGCCGTTCTGGAAGAACAGAGCACGCTGGAACGCGACTGGCTGATGGATGCTTATGTCGTTCTGCGCGCACACGGCCACGCTTTGTGCAAACGCGCAGGACCCAACTGCATCGCCTGTCCGCTCGACAAAAGCTGCGCCCATCTGCCCGCAACGGGGCTGTGATCATACGAAATTCTGTTAGATTGACTTCGCCCAATCCGTGAAAGCCCCCATCCCTTGACCGCACGCATCGCCCGCGCCGATCTCGAAGCGCTTGACCGCGACGATCCGTTGCGGCCGTTCCGCGACCGCTTCTTCCTGCCCGAGGGTACCATCTATCTCGACGGCAATTCGCTGGGTGCGATGCCGAAATCCGTGCCCGGCCGCATTCGCGAAGTGGTCGAAGAGGAATGGGGACGCGATCTGATCCGCAGCTGGAACACCCATGGCTGGATCGATCTGCAGATGACGCTGGGGGCCAAGATCGGGCGGCTGATCGGCGCGGGCGAAGGCGAAACGATTGTCGCCGACTCCACCTCGGTCAATCTGTTCAAGGTTCTGTCGGCGGCCCTGGCGCTCAATCCGTCGCGGCGCGTGATCCTGTCCGAGCGGGAGAATTTTCCCACCGATCTTTATGTCGTGGAAGGATTGATACGGCAATTGGGCCGGGGCTACGTGCTGAAGGTGGCCGCGCCCAAAGAATTTCCCGCGGTCATCGACGACGATGTCGCCTCCGTGCTGCTCACCCATGTGAGCTATCGCACGGGCCGCATGTACGACATGGCGAAGATCACGAACGCTGCGCACGCCAAAGGCGCCTTGATGATCTGGGACCTTGCGCATTCGGCCGGCGCGATGCCGATCGATCTCTCCGGCGTGAACGCCGATTTCGCGGTGGGCTGCGGCTACAAATTCCTCAATGGCGGCCCCGGCGCGCCGGCGTTTCTCACCATTGCCAAGCGGCACCAGGATCGTGTCGCGCCCGCCTTGTCGGGCTGGTTCGGCCATGCCGCGCCGTTTGCCTTCGAAGGTTCGTTCCGCCCGGCGGACGGGATCGCGCGCGCGGCAGTCGGCACGCCGCCGGTGTTGAGCCTCGCAGCACTGGAGGTCGGCGTCGATCTCATGCTGGAGGCATCGCTCGCGGAGGTGCGCGCGAAATCGCTGCGCCAGGCCGATGTCTTTGCAGCGCTGATGGAGCGGGAGTTGGCAGGCCACGGCTTCAGCCTCGTATCGCCGAAAGATCCCGCGCAGCGCGGCAGCCAGATCTGCTTTGCGCATGAGCAAGGCTGGCCGATCATCCAGTGCCTCACCGCGCACAACGTCATCGGCGATTTCCGCGCGCCCGACATTGTCCGCTTCGGCTTCACGCCGCTTTATCTGGGCTATGCGGAATTGTGGGACGCAGTCGCGATCCTGCGCCGCATCATGGAAGAGCGGCTGTGGGACAGGCCGGAGTTCCACCGCCGGATGAAGGTGACCTGAAAGTCACCCGCCCCTTGAGGGCGGGTCGAAATTATCTTTGAGCGACAGCGAAAAGAGAACTTCGAGGCGGGGTAATGTTGATGCAGCACCCCGCCCCGAAAAATTCTTCGGCTCACGCCTCAGAATTTTTCGACCCGCCCCCAAGGGGCGGGTGGGTTGGCCGGACTTTCCCATCGATCATCCCGCGTGCTATCCAAGGTCTCGCGCGGGCGTAGTTCAATGGTAGAACGGCAGCTTCCCAAGCTGCATACACGGGTTCGATTCCCGTCGCCCGCTCCAGACGGTCAACAAATTTTGCTGACCGAACGGTCGAACGCCTCCCAATATTCGTCCCCTGGAACATCACGCTTCCGTGTGGGATGCACCACAACATTGACACGAGCGTATCAGGTGTTAAATTTTTGGCACTACCGATTGCGCCGGCCGGATGGTGGCTTGTAAGCCGACGATCCGGAAGCGGAGTGGGCAAAAATGATGTCTCGCGAAAAGCTGTGCATCTGCGCGATCGCCCTGTTGCTATCCGCCCTGACGATATCCGGCATAGCGGCCCCAGCCGCTGCGGAAGCCGTGCGAGCACGACCCGACGGCCTTGACGGCCTGGCTGTGGTGCAAATGCCGCCGCCAAATCCTCTCGACTATTTCGATGCGCAACGAAAAGCGGCGCAGCTGGCGGACGACGGAAAGTTCGCCGATGCCGAGCCGCTGACCGAACGATTGGTCAGCGATTATCCCATTGACGGTCACAATTGGCTGCTTTTGGCGAGGGTCAAGCGCCATCTCGCCAAATATGCCGATGCTGCGAACGCGTATCGCAAAGCAATTGCGATGTTGGGCCCTGGCGTTCCGGGAAGGGCTCAATATTGGCTGGCTGTGAGCGAAGCGGCCGGCGGCTCGGCGCCGGCAGCGCTCAATGCGCTCGATCGTCTGGTCGAAGAGGATCACTATTTCGATCGACCCTCGCTCTATGCCGACGACAATCTCAAGCCTCTCCTGGGGCAGCCTCGGTTCGCCCGGATTGCCGGCCGCGAAGACTCCGCGTCCTGGTCGCGCGACGCCGGTTGGCGCCACGATCTCGATTATCTCGTCGCGGAAATGAAGCGCGTCAATCCCGACTATCACGATCGCCCGTTTCCGGAGGCGTTCGAGCAGTCCTATCGGCAGCTTCGCGCCGCTGTGCCGAAGCTCGCCGACGAGCAGATTTATGTCGGCATGTCGCGGATGCTTGCCACGCTGAACCAGGGTCACACCAATTTGTGGCCGTTCATTCCTGCAAAGAGGATGGCGTTCAAAGTACTGCCGGTTCAATTCTATATCTTCCCGGAGGGTGTGTTCGTGGTCGGGGCCGATCCGGGCAATGCGGATCTGATCGGCGCGCAACTGGTCAGCATCGAAAACACACCGGCCGCGGAAGCGTTGCAGCGGATCAAAGACATTCATTCCAACGACAGCGGAATGGAAATTCTCTGGCTCGGGCCGCTATTTTTGTCGCTTGCCCAGGAACTCAAAGGCCTGGGGATTGTCCCGCGCACGGACGAAATTCAGGTCACCATGCGCACGTCGTCGGGTGCCATGGTCTCGCGCAGACTGACGACAACATCGACCTTCGGTCCCACGAAATTGCCGGCGCCTCCCGGTGTGCCGCCGCTTGCGTTCAGCCATCCGGGCAAGGCGCACTGGCTGCAAGCGCTGCCCGACGCGCGTGCCGTCTATGTCGAGGTCAACCAGATCGCCGACGACTCGGATGAAACACTGGAAGCTTTCGGCCTGCGCTTGCGGAAAGTCCTGAAGGACAGCAGCGTTCGCAGCGTGATCCTCGATCTGCGCAACAACAACGGTGGCAATACTTTCGATTACGTGGAACTCCTCCGCACCCTGATCGGGTTCAGTGAGGAAGACGGGCACAGCCTCTACGTCCTCGTCGGGCGGGACGTCTATTCGGCTGCGGGGAATTTGACGACCGACATGGAGCGGCTCGCGTCCCCCGTTTTTATCGGCGAGCCGACCGGCATGACCGGCAACAATTATGGCGACGAGTCCCAACTCGTGCTGCCCTATAGCGGCATATCGGCGGGCCTCACCAGCCTGAAATGGCAGCTTGGCTATCCCGCCGATCTCCGGCGCGCAATCGTTCCGCAGGTTCCGGTCCGCATGACGGCGGCCGATTATTTCGCGGGCCGCGATCCCGCCCTGGCGGCCGCCATAGCGCTCTGCAAACGGGACGACAGTGCGGCCCCGCATTGAAGCGAACCGGCCGCTGATGCTGTCATCGAAGGCGCCGGGACGGCCGAATTCCAGTCGCGATTGACAATCAGTCGCAACTAGCCTATGTGTTCGCGGTGTTCCCTTGGGCGAGCGTTGGATGATTGTCTGCGTCTGCAATAGGCTCAACGAAGCGCGGGTCCGC
>JBEKLK010000264.1:0-5395 GCA_050010235.1 Rhizomicrobium sp. | reverse complement strand
TCCTACAGCGCCGCCGAAATCGCCCGTCTCAAATCCAAAGCTCGCGGCGCCGGCGCGCGGCTGGTGACGACGGAGAAGGATTTCGTCCGGCTGATGCCCACCGAACGGCAGGATATCGGCGTTCTGCGGATCCGGGCCGCCTTCGACGACGAGGCTGCACTCGACCGATTGCTTGACAGGATCGCACCGGCCGCGATAGCGCCCCAACCATGACCCGAACCGTCGCACCGATTCCCAAGATGAAATTGTCCGAGACGCTGCGCTACGGCGCGGAAGCGGCCGGCTTTTTCACCCTGATCGGCCTGTTCCGGATACTGGGCCTCGATGCGGCGTCCGCGGTGGGAGGTTTTCTGGGCCGCAATATCTTTTATCGCACCAGCGTGTCGACGCGTGCCCGCAACAATCTGCGCGCCGCCTATCCGGACATGAAAGATGCGGAGATCGAAGCGATCCTTGTGGAGATGTGGGACAATCTCGGCCGCACCGTCGCGGAATATGCGCATCTCGAAAAATTTTCGATGCACGGTCCGGATCCGCGCATCGAGGCGCATCTCGAACAAGGCGACCGGGCCATGGCGACCGGCAAAGGCGTGTTGTTCGTGTCGGGACATTTCGCCAATTGGGAAATCCTGCCGTTCATTGCCGTGCAGCAGGGTTACGAAGGCGGCGAAGTCTACCGACCGCTGAACAACCCCTATATCGATCGCTGGATGGTGCGCCAGCGCATGAAGAACGGGCCCAAGGATCAGATCGCCAAGGGCGCGCAGGGCACGCGGCGAATCTTCAGTCTGTTGCGCGCCGGCAAGGCAATTCTGCTGCTGGTCGATCAGAAAACCAATGAAGGCCTGCCGGCCCCGTTTTTCGGCCGCGACGCGATGACAACGCCGGCGCCTGCAGCGTTCGCACTGAAGCTGGGCGCGCTCATTCTCCCCGCGTCGAACGAACGTCTGCGCGGCTCGCGGTTCCGCGTGAGGCTTGGCGCTCCCATCGAGTTCACCCCGACCGGCGACAGCGAGCGCGACACGCTGGCGCTCACGATCAAGATCAACGAGGCGATCGAGGAACTCGTCCGGCGACGTCCGTCGCAATGGCTGTGGATCCATCGCCGCTGGCCGAAGCCCGGCGACAAGCCGCGCTCGCGGCGCGGGCTCGACGCTCAGGCTCTCGCGGGTGCGGGCGTGCGCGTGGAGCGCGACGGATCGAGCTTGACCTGAAACCAGTTCATCGCCCAGTGCAGATGCGGGCCGGTGGCGCGTCCCGTCATGCCGACCGCGCCGATCTGCTGTCCGCGCGTGACGCGCTGGTTGCGTTTCACGAGGATCTTGCTCTGGTGGATGTAGCAGGTCGACACGCCGTGGCCGTGATCGAGAAGGGTGATGCCGCCGTCGAGATAGAAATCGCGCTCGGCGAGCGACACGATGGCATCGGCGGGTGCATGAATAGGCGCGCCGGCGCCGGCCGCGATGTCGACGCCGAAATGGGCCGCCTTGGGTTCGCCGTTCAGGATACGCTGGCTGCCGAACACGCCGCTGATGATGCCGGTCGCCGGCCAGTCGAGCCCGTCTGCAAACCAGGTCTCGCCCGTGTCGCGCATGCGCGCTTCGGCGATCATCGCGCCTTCATGCTTGATGCGCGCAATGACGTCGGCGGGCGGCGTCACGAATTTTTCGGGCAATCCGTTGATGCGCTGGATTTCGTAGTTGCGCAGCGTGGGTGTCGCAGATTTGGTTTCGGTCGTGCCGTCGGCAAAGCGCGCGACGATGGATGAGGGCTTGGTCTGGTTGTAGTCGAAGCCGAACGCGAAGAGTCCCTGCGGCGACACCCGCACGGGATTCTCGTCGATGGCGATCCTGGCGCCCGCTTCCGTCTTGCCGATGACGAGACTGCCCTGCTCCATTGCGCCGGCAAGCGAAATCCGGGAGGCGTCGGCCCACGCGGCGCGCGAGACCGTCGCCAGCGCAGCCGCACCGGCGATAAAAGCACGGCGCTGGATCATTTCGGCGTTCGCCCCGTTTCCTGGAAACGCTTCGTCGCGATCGCGGGCGTGGCATAGGCCTCCTGGAGATCGACGCTCCAATAGCGCAATGCTTCCAGCGGAATCTGCACGCCGGTGACCGCGCACAACACGAAGGAACCCGGTTTGATGACCCGGTATTCGCCGTCGCAATATTCGAGATCGGCAAGCCCCAGGGGCCGGAAATCGCGATCCATCTTGTTCATATGAGACCGTCCATGGAGAGGTTCTAGCGCGGGTGGCACCGATTTGCGACTTAAAATCCCGGCATGTAGCCCGCATCCGACAGGCTCGAGACTCGCATTGACAAAATATGGTAATTTTGCCATATTCTATTCATGAGTCCGAGGGCGCGGCGGCCTAAGACACGGAACGAGCAGGTTGACACTCAAAGGCCATTGCCTGAGCGACCGCTCGTCTGGATCGGCAGCAGCAAGGACGACATCTCGGAAATGCCGAAGCCGGTGAAGGCATCGTTCGGCTATCGATTGCGCAGAATACAACGCGGTTTGCCGACTGCCGACACCAAGGCGCTCCCGCAACTTGGCCAAGGACTTTACGAACTCCGCGAGGCCCACGACACAAATGCCTATCGGCTTGTGTATGTCGTGAAGCTGAAAAAAGCAGTCTACGTGCTGCATGTTTTTGCGAAGAAGTCGAAATCCGGCATTGGGTTGCCGAAAACCGATGCGAATTTGATCCGCTCGCGCCTGCAGCGCGCGATCGCGGAAGAAAAGGAGAATGGAGATGGGTAAGATTACAGCGCACCGCGGTAGCGGCGATGTCTTTCGCGATATCGGATTCACGCCTGCCGAGGCGGCAGAATTGGGCGCGAAAAGTATGCTCATTGACGCTATCGGTCAGACCATCGAACAACGCAACCTGACGCAGAAAGAAGCCGCGAATATCTGCAACACGGATCAACCTACTCTCTCGAAAGTTCTGCGAGGCCGCATGGAAAGCGTGACGATCGATCGCTTGGCAGCGTGGTTGATGGCGCTTGGGCGCACGGTCGAAATTCATGTTCGCCCTTATGACGCGCGCTCGAAGACGGGGCACCTCGTCGCAATATTCTGACTCGAAAATTCAGAGCAACGTCCCCTGGCCGCCGGGTTTGACGGTACGGGAGGGTTTGGGACGCGGGCCTGGCGCGCCGCCGGCGCTCGCTTCGACCGTGCCGTCAGCGAAGGTGATGGTCAGCTTCTCGCCGGTTTCGACGGCCGCTGCGCGGCGCCGGACGTGGTTGTCGGCCCCGCGCACGAGCGCAAAGCCCCGCTCCAGTGCCGCGCGATAGCTGACGCCGTCGAGCACGCGGGCGAGCCCGTCCACCTGAGCACGGCGACGCTGAAGATTGGTTGCGAAGACGCGTTCGAGCCGGCGCAGCAGCGCGTCGGAGTGCTCGACGCCGTGCAAAATCCGCGACCTAATAGAATTCGGCCGCAATAGCGTTTCCGCCTTGCTGAATCTGAGGCGATGCACCTTCACATTCTGGCCCAGCGCATTGTCCAGTTTTGAAGACGAGACGTCGAGACGCTGCCGCGGCTGCGCGAACAGCTGATCGGCGCGGGGGAGTGCCCGCACCAGCCCCTGCAGATGCGTGCGGCGCTCGGTCATGCCGCGGGCGAAGGTGCGCAGATTGCGGCGCTCGAATTCCATCACCTGTGCGAGCAGTTCGGTACGAACGGGCACCGCCATCTCGGCCGCCGCGGTGGGGGTGGGCGCGCGCCGGTCGGAGGCGAAATCGATCAGAGTCGTATCGGTCTCGTGGCCCACGGCGGAGATCAGCGGGATCTGGCTTTCCGCCGCGGCCCGCACGACGATCTCTTCGTTGAACGCCATCAGGTCTTCGATGGAGCCGCCGCCGCGCGCAACGATGATCACATCGGGCCGCGGCACCGCGCCGCCGGGCGCGAGCGCATTGAAGCCGCGAATGGCGGCGGCCACTTCGCCGGCGGCCCGCTCGCCCTGCACCGCGACGGGCCACAGGATGACGCGACGGGGAAAGCGCGCGTCGAGGCGATGCATGATGTCGCGGATCACCGCGCCCGTGGGCGACGTGATCACGCCGATCACATCGGGCAGGAACGGGAGAGGCTTCTTGCGTTCTTCCGCGAACAGGCCTTCGGCCGCGAGCTTCTTCTTGCGCGCATCGAGCAGCGCCATCAGCGCACCGAGGCCGGCAAGCTCCACCTGCTCGACGATGATCTGGTAGCGCGACGAGCCCGCATAGGTCGAAATGCGCCCGGTGCACACGACTTCGAGCCCGGCCTGCGGCTTCACCTTCAGCCGCTGCGCCACGGCGCGCCAGATAACGGCGTTGAGCACCGCCTTGTCGTCCTTCAGGTCGAAATAGACATGGCCCGAGGAATGGAATTTGAGCCCCGAAATCTCGCCCCGCACGCGCACGAACGGAAACGAATCCTCGACCGTGCGCTTCAGCGCCGCCGCGATCTCGCTGACGGAGAATTCGGGGAGATTCGGGAGGGGGGCCGGTTCGCTCATGAGTCCGGGATGATACAGGAATGCGGGGAATTCCAAGGGGGCCAATCCCGAAAAATACCGCGACAAATACCCAAAACGCCGCGCAAGACGATCTGGCCAAAAGCCGCGAGCGATCTGTAAACTGACCACTTGGCACGCGGTGCCTGCGTGCGGGCTCGCAAATGGGGAACGGCATGATTGTCAGGTGGAGAATTTCGCTGGCGGCAGCCTGCATGGCGACGATTTTCACCGCGCAGGCCTTTGCGGACTCCACGACGATCAAGATCGGCGCGAGCGCGAATATGAACGCCACGCTCATCACGCCCGATGGACCCGGCCCGTACCCCGCGATCCTCGTGCTGCATACCAGCGGCGGTCTGGAGCCTGCCGATCTCGCATTCGCCAACCGGTTGGCGGGCGAAGGCTATGTGGCGCTGGTTCCCGAGTTTCTCGCCGCCTATGGCATCAGCCCGCAGACGCGACGGGCGTCGTTCACGACCTACGCCGAACCGATCTACGGGGATTTCGTCGCCGCCCTGCAGCAGTTGCGCACCACACCGAAAGTCGATGGCAAGAGACTGGGCGCGGTCGGGTTTTCAAATGGCGGCTATTTCGCGCTATGGCTGGCCGCGACCAATCAGATCCAGGCTGGTGTCGCCTATTACGGCGCGGTCACCGGCGGGGGAACGGACCCCGGTCTTGACCGCTTTCGCCAGGCTTTCACCGCCCGCAGCGCGCCCGTGCTGATTCTGCACGGCACCAACGACGGCACCGTGCCGTTCGACCGGGCGGCCGCACTCGATTCGTTTCTGACCTCGATCGGCGCGCCCCACGAATTTCATTCCTATGACGGCGCCGACCATCGCTTCGACCGCACATATGGTGGCGCGAACTCGGCAG
>JBEKLK010000263.1:0-5397 GCA_050010235.1 Rhizomicrobium sp. | reverse complement strand
CGGTATCGCGACGAGCGATCCGCTTCCTGCCATCTCCGATCCCGCCATCGATCGGGTCTGCCGCAAGGTTGCGCATCTGGCCCATGATCACTACCGCGAGGCCAAACGCGTGATGACGGGCCGACCGAAAGGCCGCATCCGTACGCCGAAACTGATGGGCGCGGTCTATTCCCAGATTCTCGGCGAGATGGAGAAGACCGGCTGGCTTCCGCCGCGCCATCGCGTGAGCCTGGGCAAATTGCGCCTGCTGCGCATCGTGATCGCGGACGGCTTGCTGGCATGAATACGGGCACGGTTTACGTGATCGGGGCGGGATTGGCCGGCCTCTCCGCCGCCGTCGCGCTCGCAAGCCAGGGCGCACAAGTACAACTGATCGAAGGCGGCGTACAGGCGGGCGGGCGCTGCCGCTCCTATTTCGATCCGGTGCTCAACCAGACGATCGACAACGGCAATCACCTGGTGCTTTCGGGCAATCATGCGACGCATGATTATCTGCGCGCCATCGGCTCGGCAGACAGGCTGGCAGGGCCCGACACTGCGCGCTTCGACTTCATGGATGTGAGAGACGGCGCACGCTGGGCCATCGCGCCCAATGACGGACCCATTCCGTGGTGGGTGTTCGTGCCGTCGCGCCGCGTGCCGGGAAGTTCGCTCGGCGAATATGTCGCGTTGGCGAAACTGCTGGCGCGTTCGCCGGGCAAACGCATCGACCAGGTGATCGCGTGCAAAGGCGCGCTGTGGGAAAAGCTTTTGCAGCCTCTCCTGCTCGCCGTGTTGAACACCGATCCCAAAGCCGGATCGGCGGAGCTTGCTTCGGCCGTCATCCGCGAAAGCCTCGCGCGCGGCGGCCGCGCCTATCGTCCCCGCATCGCATCGCCCACTCTGGGTGCAACCTTCATCGATCCGGCGCTCGACTATCTGAAGCGCAAGGGCACGTCCGTGAAATTCGGTTCGCGGCTTCGCGGCCTTGGCTTCGGTGGCGACAGGATCGCGAGCCTCGATTTTGCAGACGAACCCAACATGCTTTCGGTCCACGACCGCGTCGTGCTCGCGACGCCGGCCTGGGTCACAAAAGAATTGATTCCGGATATCGCCGCGCCCACGGAATTCTGCGCCATCGTCAACGCGCATTTCGCGACGCCCGCGCCGCAGGGAGCCGCGTTGATGACCGGCGTGATCGGCGGGACGGCCGAATGGGTGTTCGCGTTCGCCGATCGGTTGTCCGTCACGGTCTCCGGCGCGGATGCCATCGTCGACCAGGATCGCGAGACGCTCGCGAAACTGCTGTGGAAGGATGTCGCGGCCGTGCATCGTCTGGGGCCCGACCTGCCGTCCTGGCAAATCGTCAAGGAGCGCCGCGCCACCTTTGCCGCCACGCCGGAACAGGCCAGAATGCGCCCGCCCGCTGCGACACGCTGGTCGAATTTGTTCCTCGCGGGCGATTGGACGGACACGGGTCTCCCCGCCACAATCGAAGGCGCGGTGCGCTCGGGAAACAAAGCGGCGGAGCTGGCGCTGCGATGACGGATTGGCGATGGACCGGACTTTGACCCTGGATGGCGCGGAGCTCGAAGCGGCAATCGCCAAAGCTTCGGCCGCGCTCCTCAAGCAGCAGCGCGCCGACGGCCATTGGGTGTTCGAGCTCGAAGCGGATGCCACGATTCCGGCCGAATATGTGCTGCTCGTGCATTATCTGGGCGAGACGCCGAACCTCGAACTCGAATCCAAGATCGGAACATATCTGCGCCGCATCCAGGGCGCGCATGGGGGCTGGCCGTTGTTCCACGACGGCCCGTTCGACATCAGCGCCACCGTCAAGGCCTATTTCGCGCTGAAGACGATCGGCGATTCGATCGATGCGCCCCATATGGCGCGGGCCCGCGAGGCGATCATGGCGCGCGGCGGTGCGCTCAAATCCAATGTCTTCACGCGCATCCAGCTTGCCCTGTTTGGCGAGACCTCATGGGACAACACGCCGACCGTTCCCGCCGAGCTGATCCTGCTGCCGCGCTGGTTTCCGATTCATCTCTCCAAGATGTCCTATTGGGCGCGCACGGTGATCGTGCCGCTGCTGGTGCTGCAGGCGCTGAAGCCACTGGCGCGCAATGCGCGCGGCATTCACGTGCCGGAACTATTCGTACGCGAAGGCGCCACCGTGTCCCAGCGCGCGCCGCACCAGAACCGCTATTGGGCGGCTTTCTTCGGCGTCGTGGATTGGCTCCTCAAGCTCGTGGCGCCAATCTGGCCCAAAAGCCTACGCAAACGCGCCATCGACCGCTGCGTGGCGTTCGTCACCGAGCGGCTGAACGGCGAGGACGGACTCGGCGCGATCTATCCCGCCATGGCCAACAGCGTGATGATGTTCGACGCGCTGGGTGTTCCGGCGACCGATCCCCGCCGCGCGATCGCGCGGCTCTCGGTCGAGAAGCTGCTCGTGATCAAGGACGACGAAGCCTATTGCCAACCCTGCGTGTCGCCGGTGTGGGATACCGCACTTGCCTGCCATGCGTTGATGGAAGCCGGGAGCGACGACGCCGCAAAGGCCGTGACCCGCGGTCTCGAATGGCTCGTGCCGCGGCAGGTCCTGGATGTGAAAGGCGATTGGGCGGAGGAACGCCCCGATGTGCGGCCGGGCGGCTGGGCCTTTCAATACAACAACGCCTATTACCCCGACCTCGACGACACGGCCGTGGTGGTGATGGCGCTGGACCGCGCAGGCAAGGATTCATCGCCGAATGCCGTTCACGGAAGTCCGATCGCGCGCGGCAAGGAATGGGTCGTCGGGTTGCAGAGCAGGAACGGCGGCTGGGGCGCGTTCGACGCCGACAACACCTATCATTATCTCAACAACATCCCATTCGCCGATCACGGCGCGTTGCTCGATCCGCCGACCGAAGACGTGACGGGCCGCTGCATCGGCATGCTGGCGCAGCTTGGCGAAGCGGCCGACAGCCCCCGCATGAAGGCGGCAATCGACTATCTCGCGCGCGTCCAATTGAAAGACGGTAGCTGGTTCGGGCGCTGGGGCGTCAATTACATCTATGGCACCTGGTCGGCGCTGGCGGGCCTGGCCGCCGTACCGCTCGATCCGCAAACGCCGATGATCCGCAAGGCGGTCGACTGGCTTGTGACGATCCAGAACCGGGACGGCGGCTGGGGCGAAAGCTGCGACAGCTACAAGCTCGACTACAAGGCTTACGAACCCGCGCCGTCGACGGCGTCTCAAACGGCCTGGGCACTTCTGGGCCTGATGGCCGCGGGCGAGCGCGACCACCCGGCTGTGTTGCGCGGCATCACGTGGCTCAAGGAGACGCAGCAGGACGACGGGTTGTGGGGCCAGGAACATTACACCGGCGGCGGATTCCCCCGCGTGTTCTACCTGCGCTATCACGGCTATCCGAAATTCTTTCCGCTGTGGGCGCTGGCGCGCTATCGCAATCTGACGGCCAGCAATTCCCGCCGCGTGGCATACGGCTTGTGAGCGTCATCGCGGTCGTCGGCCTGTCTCGCGAAGCGCGCATCCTGCGCAGCCATAGCGTGCCGGTGGTGCTGGGCGGAAATGCCGACAGGCTGCGCCGGAGCATCGACGAAGCGGTGGAAGGCACGATCGGCGGCATCATCAGCATCGGGATAGCGGGCGCGCTGGCGCCATCGCTGCACATCGGCGATTGCTTGATCGCGCGCGAGATTGTGGTGGGCACAAAGCGCTTTCCCACAGACAAGACCTGGTCGGATATTCTCGCCCGGCGCCTGCCGCATGCAACGTCCGGCGTAATCGCTGGCGTGCTTGCCCCCGTGGGCGACGGGGCCGCGAAAGCCGCGTTGCAGCGCGCAACGGGGGCCAACGCGGTCGATATGGAATCGGGGATCGCCGCCGAAGTGGCCGCGTCGCGCAATCTGCCCTTTGCGGCCCTGCGCATAATTTCCGATTCTGCGGTGGATGCGCTGCCGCACGCAGCACTCGTGGCAATGAAGCCGGGCAGCGGGATCGATTTCGGCGCAGTCACAGTCTCGCTGCTGACGCGACCGTTCCAAATCCCCGCGCTGATCAGGACCGCGCGCGGCGCCGACCGTGCCTTCGGCGCGCTACTGCGCTGCCGCGACCTTCTTGGGGTTGGGCTTGGTTGCCCGTATCTCGCTTAGCTTGCGTTCCACATGGGTGGAAAACACGAATTCGGCCGGCCGCTGACGGTCGAGCGGAATATCGGGCGCCATGGGCCCTTCGGTTTTCACCCCGCGCGCGACAATCGGAATGATCTTCCACGGATGCTTGATGGAATCGGCCAACGCGGTGCCTTCGAATCCGCAATGCACCATGCAGTTGGCGCATTTCTCGTAATTGCCGACCCCGTATTTCTCCCACTCCGTGCCTTCCATCAATTCCTTGAAGGTTTTGACATAGCCTTCGCCCAGCAGATAGCAGGGCTTCTGCCAGCCGAACACGCAGCGCAGCGGCATGCTCCAGGGCGAGCATTCATAGGTCTGATTGCCCGCGAGGAAATCGAGGAACAGGTCGGACTGGGTGAACTCCCAGTTCTTTCCGCCGTTGCCGCGGCCGAGAATATCGCGGAACAGATTCTTGGTGCGCTCGCGATTGAGAAAATGCTCCTGGTCGGGCGCGCGCTCATAGGCATATCCCGGCGAGATCGTGATGCCGTCGATGCCCATCTCCGTCACTTCGTCGAAGAACTTCGCGGTCCGTTCCGGATCGGCACCGCCGAACAGGGTGCAGTTGATCTGCGTGCGGAATCCCTTGGACTTGGCGAGCTTGATCGCGTCGACGGCCTTTTCGTAGACCCCGTCCTGGCACACGGATTTGTCGTGCATCCCCTTGTCACCGTCGAGATGGATCGACCAGCTGAAATTGGGATGCGGCTTGTAGTCATCGATCTTCTTGGCGAGCAGCAGCGCGTTTGTGCACAGGATCACGAACTTGTCGCGCGCGATGAAGCCCTCGACGATGCGGGGCATGTCGCGATGGAGCAGAGGTTCGCCGCCGGCTATGGAGACCGCGGGTGCGCCGCATTCGTCGATCGCTTCCATGCATTCGTCGAACGAAAGCCGCTGGTTCAGGATCTCGTCGGGATAATCGATCTTGCCGCATCCGGCGCAGGCGAGATTGCAGCGGAACAACGGCTCCAGCATGAGCACGAGCGGATAACGGCTGCGGCCCAACAGATGCTGCTTGACGGCGTAGCTCCCGATACGGGCGGCCTGCTTGAATGGTATTCCCACTTTGCTACTCCGTTTTCGATGGCCGCGTCGGCCGAATCAGGCTCTCAATTCTGCCGGCAACCGGAAGGTAATGTGTTCCTTCTTGCCGTCCAATTCTGCAACTTCCAGCGCGCCGTCCAATTTGCGCAAGGCTTCGATCACTTCCTGCACCAATTTCTCGGG
>JBEKLK010000262.1:0-5400 GCA_050010235.1 Rhizomicrobium sp. | reverse complement strand
TTCCCCGCTTTATCGGCATCCAGGTTGCGATCAGCGCCGCCTGGGGGCTCACCCCCTGGGTGCTGTGGGATTCGAGCAATCCGCTCAACCACGTGTTCCTTGTCGCCGTGGTCGTCGCGGTCCTGTCGAGCCTGCTGATCAGCCGCGCGAACCATATCGACATGTTCGTGGCCTGCATGCTTCCACTTGTCATATTCTCGGCCGTACGTTTTGTGCTCGGCGGGTCAGCCATCGATCTGAGCCTGGCCATCGCTCTGCCGATTTTCGCCGCCCAATCCTTCTACGACGGACGCAGACTGACTTCGCGCCTGGACGAGGATTCGCGATTGCGCTTCGAAGTCGAAGATCTTGCGCGCGAGCTCGAAGAGGCGCGCGACGAGGCGTTGCGCAAGCGGTTCGAGGCCGAAACCGCCAATGCATCGAAGACCGCGTTTCTCGCCAATATGAGCCATGAATTGCGCACGCCTCTCAATGCGATCCTCGGCTTCTCGGAGATCATCGAGAAGGAATGTTTCGGCGCAGTCGGCTCGCCGCGCTATAGGGAATATGCCGGCGACATCCATTCGTCCGGCGCGCATCTGCTGAGTCTGATCAACGATCTCCTCGATGTGGCGAAGATCGAGGCAGGCCGGATGGAAATCGAGCCGCACTCGCTCGACGTGCCGCGCACCTTCGATACCGCGCTCAAGATCATCGGCGCCAAGGCGCGCGAGCGCCGGCAGGACCTCGTCATCGATATCGATACCGATGCACCGACGCTTTATGCCGACGAACGCGCGCTCAAGCAGATATTGATCAACCTGGTGTCGAATGCCGTGAAGTTCACGCCCGAGGGCGGACGCATCACCGTGACCGGCTCGCGGGCGCGCTGCGGATCGTTCCAGATCATGGTCGAGGACAACGGGCCGGGGATCCCGCGCGAAAAACTCGACAAGATCTTCAAGCCGTTCAGCCAGGTCGACAATCGCTACGACCGGCAAGGAGGAGGTACGGGCCTCGGGCTTGCGCTGGTGCGTGGGCTCACCGAACTCCATGGCGGGCGCGCCTGGATCGAGAGCGAGCAGGGCAAGGGCTGTCGCGCCTATGTGATCCTGCCGTCCGATGCGTCCGGCCTGCCGACAGAAGACTCGTCGCGCGAACCCATGACGGTCGCGGCGTAAAAATACTCCGACCCGCTCTCCATCCGCCTTCGCCAAGACTTCGGCGGATGGGGCCTTAGTCCGGCGAAGCCTTGGCGTAGCCGGGGCTTAACGGGCAGGTGGAGTGTCTGGATCGTCCATTTCTGCCGCATCGAACGCCGCCAGCACCGCCTCGACGGGCAGCAGCACGCAGCGGTGTCGGCTGGGGAATTCGATTGTCCCGTCGAATGCCGCATAGCCGTCGAACGGCAAAGCCGGCACCGGCCCCCGTGCGGCGAGCATTGATACGAGAGACGAATGCAGCATTTCGACATCCGATCGTGCTGCGCCCTTCAACGCCTGTCCGAGAATGGATGCGGATGCCTGGGCGAGTATGCAGGCCTTGGTCTCATGCGCGACCTGCGCGATCCGTCCATGAACCAGTGCAAGATCGACGGTGACTTTGTCGCCGCAGGCGGGATTGTGCGCATGTCCGGTGACATGCGGTTCCTTCAATCGGCCCGCACCATGTGCATCCGCGGCGAGGCGCAACAGTTCTTTGCGATAGAGCGGGTCGCTCATCGGTTGCGCGCCATATAGACCGCCAGGGCCTCCGGCGTGTCGATATCGATGAGCGGCGCGTCGTCGGCAGCCTCGACCTCGCAGACAAGTTCGCCGTTCGCGGCCATCAGATGCTTCGCGCCCACGTCGCCTTCGAGCAGCAGCATGTCCGCGAAGAATTGGCGCGCCCACAATACGGGATTGCCGCGTTTGCCTTTCCAGGTGGCGACGCAGATCGCGCGGCCTTCGGCCGGATCGAACGACGCGACGAGTTTGTCGATCAGCCCAGGCGTCACGGCCGGCATATCGCCCAACAGAACGATCGCGCCGTCGCAATTTTCCGGCAATGCGCGCAGGCCGCGCTTGATCGACGTGCTGAGACCGTTCCGGAAATCCGGATTCTCGACAACGGTAACGCGCAGATCGATCAATGCCGACGCGGTATCAGTCGCCGCATTTCCGCTTACGACGATCACCGGATCGACGCTGCTTGCTGCAGCGGCTTCCGCAACGCGCCGGATGAGCGGCTTGCCATCGATGTCGGCCAGCAACTTGTTGCGGCCCATCCGCGAAGAGAGTCCCGCTGCCAGTACGATCGCGGCGATCTTGGGCGCGCGCGCGCTTCCGATCGGGCGCCGGTCGCGCGGTTGCGGCCTGGTGTGGATTTCCGTGAGCAACCCGCCGACGCCCATGGCGGCGATATCCGTGCGTGCCACCGGCAGTTCCGCCAGCAAGCGCTGCAGCACGAAATCGAAGCCATTCAGTTTGGGCGAACGCGCGCAGCCGGGCAGGCCGATGATTGTTGCGCCCCCCAGGCGTCCCAACAGCAGCAGGTTGCCGGGATCGACCGGCATTCCGAAGTGCTCCACCGAACCGCCGGCGCGCTCGATGGCCGACGGAATGACGTCGCGCCGGTCGGTGATCGCACTCGCGCCGAATACCAGGATCGGATTGGTGCCGGCAGCGCTTGCCTCCGCCAGCGCGGTCGCGACCGCGTCGGTACGATGGGCAACGCGGCGTTCGAATACGATCGACGAGCCGAGCGCCTGGAGTCGCGCGTCCAGTGCGGCACGATTCTTCTCGAGCAGGGCAAGTTTGGCGCCCGGCATCGCGGTTGAGATCAGTGCCGCGCGTCTGGTTTTGAACGCTGCAATCCGGATGGCTGGGCCTGCGGCTAAAACGCGCTCGGCTTCTTCCACCGCAGGGTGGGGTGCCGCGAAAGGGATGATCTTGATGGTGGCCAGCATCTGACGAATGCCGACCGCCGCCATCGGTGCAATCGTGGCCACCGTGATCGATTCGTCGATCGCATTGAGCGCGGCGATGCGCACGGCATCGACCACGGCCACGCCATGCGACTCGGAATAGAGATTGGCGCGGCCGGTAAACGCGGCGCCGATGTGCACGCCTTCTCCGGCGCAGGCTTTGGCGATCCGCGCCGCCGCGTCATCCTCGCCGACATCGCCCGGTTCCAGACGAGCCACCGTCACTTCGTGCAAATCGGCTTCGCGCAAGGCATCGATGTCCGCATGAGCGAGAACGCGACCTTTGCGGAAAAGTCCGCGCGGCGTTCGGACCGAGTGAGCGAGAATCGCGCCCTCGGCGTCTGCAATGGGGCAAGGGCCAAAGTGCATCGAACGAGATTAGGCGGTCGCGGGCTCGCGCGGCAAACTGAGTCGCACGCGCAAGCCTTTTTCGGGCAGATTTTCGAGTTCGACGTGACCGCCATGGCCTTCGGCGATTGCCTTGACCAAGGTGAGCCCCAGCCCCGATCCGCCGGTCTCCGGGCTACGCGACGCTTCGAGGCGTACAAAAGGATCGAACACCCGTATGCGGTCTTCCTCGGGAATGCCGGGGCCTTCGTCTTCGACCACGATTTCGTAGCCGGTCGGCCGGTCGGTGAGGCGGACATCCGCCCTTTTGCCGTAGGCCAACGCGTTTTCGATCAGATTGCGGACGGCACGGCGGATTTCGTTGGGTCGGCAGCTGAAAGGCGCCGCGCCATGCGTTTGCCACGATACGGGTTCGCCCAATTCGTCCAGGTCGGTGCAGAGGCTTTCGACGAGTGCCGAGAGGTCGATCTTGCGCATCTGTTCCCAGCCGGCACCGCGTGCGGCCGAGAGCACCGCGTCGGTCAGTTCCTGTAGTTCCTCCAGGTTTTTCTGAAGGCTTTCGCGCACTTCGGAATCCGCAACGAACTCGGTGCTGATGAGCATGGCGGTGATGGGCGTCCGCAAATCGTGGCCGACCGCCGACAAAAGATGGCGCTGGCTTTCCAGCGTCCGCTTGACCTGATCCGTCATCGCGTTGAACGCATGCGCCGCGCGGCGAACATCGTCGGGGCCCTCTTCTGGCACCCGCGGCGCCGCACCACCGCGCGCGGCTTCGGAGGCCGCCGCCGCAAGCTGTGACAGGGGCCGAGCGACCCGTCCTGCGATGAAGGCCGCCGCGAATGAGGTTGTCAGCAACGCGACCATTCCGGCGATCAACACTTGGGTGGGCCATGGCGCGGGGGTCGGGCGATAGAACGTCGTCACCAACTGGGAATTGCGGACAATGGGAAGCGTGACTTCGATGATGGGTCCTTGCCTTGCGCCCCCCCGTGTCTGCCCGACCGACGGTGGCAGCGATCCCACATACATGCTGACGGTGACGGGTTGCCGCGCGCGTTCGGCCGGCAGCAGCGCGCGCACGCGCGCCGCGAGTCGCGCCTCGTCGTCGGTCATCGTCTGCGGCACCGGCCGGCCGTAGAGCAGTTCGAATCGCCAAGGACCTGAACTCATGGTGCGGGCGACGGCTTCGCGTTCCCGCGCCGGAATGCTGCTCAGGAGCGAGGCCGTGGACGCCGCGCGATCGAGAAGACGTTCTGTGATCGACGCTTCGGTCAGATTCGCCTGCGTGGTTTCAAACCACAGCCCCACCGCGGCGTTGGACACGATCACGGCTGCGGCCGTAATCAAAACCAACTGCGCACTGAGCGTGTGCGGCCACAGGTGACGCGGCCAGGATGTCATGTGGTCTCGGGATCCACCGCGAAGATATAGCCGCCGCCCCAGACGGTCTTGATGTAGCGCGGATTCTTGGGATCGGGCTCGATCTTCTTGCGCAACCGGCTGACGTGATTGTCGATGCTGCGGTCGAAGAGTTCGGCGTCGCGGCCCTTCGTCAGGTCGAGCAGCTGATTGCGCGTCAACGCGATCTTGGGCCGCTCGAGCAGCGCACTGAGCAGCCGGAATTCGCCGCTCGACAGGGCGGTCGCCATCCCGTCGCCGCCGATCAGCTCGCGCTGGCCGGTGTCGAGCGTCCAATCGCCGAATCGCACGCGCTCAGCCTCGGGCGGTTTCTGGCGCGGCGGCAGCGCCTGCGTACGGCGCAGGACGGCCGCCACGCGCGCGATCAGTTCGCGCGGACTGAAGGGTTTGGCGATGTAGTCGTCGGCGCCCATCTCCAGACCGATGATGCGGTCCACTTCCTCGGAACGCGCCGTCAGCAGAATCACCGGTATCTGCGAACTCTCCCGGATATAGCGGCACAGACTCAGGCCGTCCTCGCCGGGCATCATGATATCGAGCACGACGAGATCGATCGCCGCACCCTTCATCACTTTGCGCGCCGCCAACGCGTCGGCCGCCGTCGTCGTGCGATAGCCATGCTCGCGCAGATAGCGCGCGAGCGGCTCGCGGATGTCGCGCGCATCCTCGACGATCATCACATGCGGTTT
>JBEKLK010000261.1:0-9847 GCA_050010235.1 Rhizomicrobium sp. | reverse complement strand
TGACGGTCGGCAGCCGGGTGCGCGGACGTCAGAAACTCCTATCGGTCGAGGCGCGCGCAGGCGGCATGCAGGTGATCAGCGAATTCACGATCGAAATCGAGGGACAGGATCGTCCCGCCTGCATCGCCGAAACGATCGGCCTCATCTACAAATAGGACTCACGCGCCGCGGTAATATTGCGTGATGGTCCACGCACCGATGACGATGAATCCGATACCGGCGATCAGTTTGAGCGGCACCATCGTCGTGTAGCGGCTTGCCGCGGTGCCGAGCAGGACCGCAAAGGCCGTGCCCAGCACCAGCGCGCTCGCCGAAGTGAGGAACACGGCGAGCGGCGGCACCTTGCGTTCCGATGCGAACAAAAGCGTCGCGAGCTGTGTCTTGTCGCCCAATTCGGCGACGAAGACCGTGACAAACATCGTGAGCAATTCGCGCATCGCAATCCCCCTGTGTCGGGGGCGCAGTTAGGCCATTTCGCGCAAAGAGGTCAAATAGCTGCGCGGTCAAATATATGTGTGAGGTGTCAGTCGTCGCCGCCCTCGGGTGTGATCTCGGCGCAGGGGCCGGTCTGGTACCGGGTGACCGCCGATTGCAGTTCCGCTGCTTGCTTCGTATAGCCCAATGTTGCGAGGTCCGCCGCAGCCGGCGTGAGACGCATTGCATCGAGCGCGATGTGCCGCGCCGCAAGCTTATCCACATCTCGAACCAGCGCATTCATCGCCATGTGATCGATACGAAAACTCTCGTCCGGTTCGGCTTCGATGGCCGCCAGCCGGGCAAGGGCATCTTCCAGCGCCGCGTGATCGAGAAACCGTCCCCGCACCATTGTGCCGCGATTGTCGCGATAGGCGTGCAGATCCTTCGTCGGGTCAGAGCCGAGCACGACGAGATCAGCCCGCATGCCCGTCGCGATGCGACCGAACTCACCCGAACGGTGGAGCGCCGCGGCTGGTTCGCTGGTGGCGGCTTGTAATACGTCGGCGCGCGGTATGCCGAATTGTTCCATATCGACCAATTCGTCCAGCAGCGCGAATCCCGCAACCTGGAAGGAATATTGCGCGGCGTCCGTTCCCGCGAGCCAATGCGGATGGAGCGGCAGGAGCCGTGCCATCGCGAGAGGGAGCGCCGTGTCGAGCAACGCCTGTCCTTTGGAGCTCTGAGCAAAGTTGGTCGCTGTCGCCCACTGCCGGCGCTTGCGGAGTGGAACATATTGCATCTCTGGCAGCGCGAGCATTTGTTGCGGATGATCGGCCCGATGGGCACCCGTTGTCGTATAGAAGGTCGGAGTCAGCCAGACTTGCGCGCCGGCAAGCGCGGCCGCGTAATCCTCGTCGCTGACGATCAATGTGCGGTCGCTGATAAAGCCCTTCAAATGTTCGAGCGTGCGCATGCCGCCGGAATGCACTGCGTGGTCGATCGTGATGTCATGGGGAATGTGGCCCACGAGATCGAGTCCCGCGCGCCTGGCCTCGTCGGCCACTGCATCGAACAATGGCAGTTTGAGAATATTATGGACTTTGATGAAGTCGTAGCCGCACGCGGCCTGATTGCGGACCTGGGTGCGCGCCTCGTCGGTCGTGTGCACCACCACGGAATATCCGCCGAGGGGATAACTCGTGATGATCGTGCCCGCGATATACTCCGTCGGCGCGAGAAGTTGGCCGCTGGCGATGGCCCGGCGGGTTTCGAGCATCCAGGGAAAACCGTCCATGTCGCGCACGGAGGTGTTGCCCGTGGCGAGACGCAGCAATTGTTCCGCCAGGCTCGACGTGTGGACGTGCATGTCCGTTAGGCCCGGCGAAAGATAGAGGCCGCGTCCATCGATCACCGAGGCGCCGGTGATATCGGGTGCCGCTGCAGCGTCGCCGACCCACGCGATCTTGCCGTCGCGAACGACGACCGTTCGATCGGGGAGCGTCGAGCCGCTCTGCGGATCGACGAACGAAATATCCTTGAACACGATGAAGCCGGAAATCGCGCGATGCGAAAGGGCATCGAGCGCGTCTGCGATTTCCACTTCCTGTCTCACCCAGTGCAACCGGGCGCGGTCGTCCGGTGTGGGCCCCGGCGAGGCCGCTACGGCACTCGACAGGAGCGCCGCGGCGACAGCCATGCTCAGGAGAGATTTCATTTCTGTTCCTTCATCCAATTTGCGACGACATGGACGCCATTGCGCCAATGGATACGCAGGAGCCGGGCGGCCTCTTCGAGATTGCTGTCATTGATAGCGGCTACGATCGCCGCGTGTTCCGCGCAGGAACCGGCAAGGTTTGCGATCCCGCGCTTTTCGCCGCCGTCGATGCGCGAAGCTTGGTTCCACTGCGTCGTCAAAAGCTGGAGCAACCGTCCGTTGCCGCATGGTTCCGCAAGCATCCGGTGAAATTCGCGGTCCAATGCGTGCCGGCGCGACGGCCGAGGTTCCCTGGCCAGCCGATTGTTGATCGATTCGAGTTGAGATTTTTGCGCGACGAGCGCATCGCCACCGGTTTCGACCGCCGCACTCTCCAATGCGCCGAGAATGGCATAGGTCTCGCGCACGAGGTTTTCATCGAGTGCGGCAACTGTGAAGCCGCGATTGGGCCTGGACTGCACCAGGCCTTCTTCCTCGAGTGCGATCAGGGCTTCGCGCAACGGCGTGCGGCTCGCGCCGATCTGCTGCGACAGGCGGATTTCGTCGAGCCGTTCGCCGGGTCGGAACGATCCCGAGACAATCGACTGGCGCAACGCGTCGCGCACCTGGTCGCGGGCGCGGTATCTCGGGATCGTGTCCATTTGCATATTGTATACAATCTGGTTTCGGCAGGACTGTCAATTCGCGAACTGCTTTCGCCGGCGGAAAGACGGAACGAGGTGTCGCTTTGCCACGCCAATCTGCTTCGCGCGGAAAGACCTGTTGCGTGCCGGATGGCGAGTCGTTGGTCGTCAGCGCGCCATGCGAAGCCGGCGCAGGATTTTTCGCCGGCCGTAGTCGAATTCCCGAGCTGCGCGGTCCAGGCACAAAAGATCGACTGCAGGGAATTTTGCGAACATATCGCGCGAACCGGTTCCGGCTGCGCAGCGTTAACCGCGTTCTACCGGGAGGAAGGACGCGTCCGCCCAATTTTGCCACTCGTTGCGGCCCTGCTAGGCTAGCGGCCGGGCAGATACGCGGCGGGATTCGGCATGAACGGATTGCGGCAATTGGCGGCCGTCACGGCTTGCGCGATGGCAGCCATGAGCGCTGCCGAGATCGTGCAAACCCGCCACCTGCAGTGGCCGGAGCAGGCATGGCCGGGAATGACCGCGAGTGCTGCGCCTTTCACGTCCTCTGCGGCAGCGGCTTCACCCGCGATGCGGATAGCGTTTGCTGCAAAGCCACCTGCTCTTCGCCCTCCGGTAGCCCCCGTTGTGCTCGCGATGCCGGCTATTACTCCGCGGGCAGTCATGCCGCCGGCTGCTCCCCCGACGATGCCGCCGCCGATTGATGCCGCGGCGTTGGCGCAACAGAGCGAGGCTGTGGCCCAGCGCCTGCGGGATCGGGTGCCGGCCGAGCTGTTCCCCTATTTCGACGAGTATCTCTATGTCAGCAAGGCGGCCGGCGGCGCGTGGGCGCAGCATTTGTACATGTTCCACAAGGCAGCCGATGGCGAACTCGTTTACGAGCAGGCCTTTCCGGTTTCGACCGGACGCGAGATGGAGGAGAAATATTTCACGAGCACGCCCACCGGCATGTTCGAACTCGATCCCGACCGTTTCGACCGGGTGCATTTCTCGCATCGCTGGCACGGCGCCGCGATGCCCTGGGCGATGTTTCTCGATTACACCATCCACGGCCATGCGACGGGCATTGCGCTGCACTCAGCCGAAGGGCATGCGTTCGAGTTGGGCCATCGCGCGTCCGGCGGTTGCGTGAGACTGCCGCCGGAAAAGGCCGAAGAACTGTTCAATCGGTTCCAGGCCGAGGAACGCGGCCTCGTGCCGGTGTTCGCGTTTGACGACTCCCGCGCCACGACCTACACCGACGGCTCGGTCGTTCGCGATGAAGCGGGCAATGTGGAATTGCAGGACGGCTACAAGGTTCTCCTGTTCATCGAAGATTACCCGGGCGGCCCGGCGCTGGTGGCCGTTCTGTCCTGATCTTGCCGAACTCGAATTATCGCGCGTCGCGTCTTGTCGATGGTATGGAGATCGAAATGCTCAAATTAAGCGCCAAATCCGTTTCGGCTGCAGCAGGAATCGTTCTCCTCGCGGCGCCGGTTCCAGCACTCGCCGCACATGGCGAGCCCGGTCTCTGGCAGATCACGATCACGATCGGCGGGAACGCGCATATGCCGGACCTGTCGAAATTACCGCCGGACGTTCAAGCCCGCATGAAAGCGATGGGTGTCGGCGCTGGAGGCAATTCGATCACGGTTCAGAGCTGCAAGACGTCGGAGGATTTCGCCTTGCACAAACTTCCGTCGCTGGGTTCTCATGCCAAGGATTGTACGATCTCGAACTACAGCGAATCGGGCAACCACAGCTCGGTCGACCTCAGCTGTTCCGGAAAATTTTCCGGCACGGGCCACGTCGAGACCGTTTGGGATTCGGGCGATCATTTTACGTCCGAGATTGCCCTGACGGGGACGCACAACGGTCAAACGATGACGAACAGCGAAAAGATCGAGGGGCGCCTGATATCGGCCCAGTGCGGCGGGACTGGCCATTGACCGCCGCCAAAGGGCTATCGGCCGCCGTGCCGCACCCCCTTCCGGCCCGCCCCGGCAGGGAGTAGTCTTGCCCCGTTGATCGTCCCGAGGGAGGTATCCGCATGTCGCTCCGTTTTCCGCTTGCCGCCGCGGCAGCACTGATGGTTTTGGGTGTCCTCTCGGCCCCGGCTTCGGCTATTCAGACCATCCAAATTCCGGATCCTACGGCGCCGGCCAACGCCAACGGCACGGCCCCCGACGCGCTGTTCGACAACTCCATTCCCGATAGCTGGCAGAAGAAGGGCGATTCCTCGAACAGCCAGTTCAACACGGGTGGGTTTCATTTCTCGGTTCGCAGCAGCAGCAGCTATGGCGGGTATGAGCCGTCTTCGTCGTCCACCTATCACGACCCGCTCGTGCCTGGCTCCGAGTTCTATCAGCCGCTGCCCGGCACGGATCCGATCTACCCGCATTGAAGCGACTGAGCGGCGCCGAAGTTTGGCGGCTTGGCCGCGGGGTGATGCTTACGTCAACTTCTAACATTTGAAGCGTTCGACCCGGCGGAGTTTCAACCGGGCTGGGGCGGAAGGATTCGAACCTTCGAATGCCGGAATCAAAATCCGGTGCCTTACCACTTGGCGACGCCCCAAGGCTTGGTAAATCCCGCTTCGGGTCGCGGACCATACTGGCTCGCCCCGAGCCTTTCAACGACGGTTGCGTCCAGCTTCGCTAAGGCTTCGCCGGACTGCGAGCCTATCCGTCGAAGCTTTTAGCGAAGGCGGATTGCGGGCCCCGGAACCCATCGTTATAAGGGCGCCTCCCGAAAAGACCGGAGAGTAGCTCAGCCTGGTAGAGCACCACGTTCGGGACGTGGGGGCCGGAGGTTCGAATCCTCTCTCTCCGACCATCCTTCGCTCCTCGAGCTTCGGCTGGCAGGCCCTTTTGCAATTTCGGCGCGCCGCCGAATTCGGCGGCGCCCTCGCGATCTCGATCTTGGATCGAATCTCTTGCGATCGGATTTCAGGCAACGCAATTCAAAAATCCATTCCCTTGCCGTGACGGATGGCGACAGTGGGCTTTGCAAGCGATGCGCGTTGCGGCTCGAAGAAGATGCGCGAATCCCAGTCGCGCAGGCCGGAGCGAGCGAATGTCGAAGGGGCGATTCGCTTGTGCGGCCGTCGATCCTGCAACGATGGATCGCATCCCGCGCAACAAAGCAAATGGCGGATACGATACGGCTCTGCGCGACATCAAAAATATTTGCGCGCCGGACTCGTTTTGGTTCGCGACGCCGCAGTTCCGCCAAGTTTTCGCGCTGACCATACCTTGTGAAACGCGAACAGGCAGAGAGCGCCGATTTCGCGGCGCGCGTTGAGCTCCGGCGGCGGGCGGTCTAAGACAAGTGCTGGGGCGGGTAGGGACGTCCCCTGGTTCGTCCTCAGGGGGTATTTATGGATCTGTTGCGGTTTTTGATCTCGCTGCCGGCGCGTCTGGTGCGGGCGTTGAGCCACTTATTCTATGTGCTTGGGCTCATGCTGCAGCCGCTCTTCGGGAGCGTCGCCTGGATCCGGCCCCTGTGGATGCACACGCTCGCCGCCGCGATCCGGCGTCGACCGTTGGAGATCGGTGGCGGCGCGGTTGCCGCGGTCGTCATCGTCCTGGTCGGCTGGTCCGGGTGGGAGTGGTATCTGCATCGGCCCCATCCGCTCCAGCCCAATCTCATCACCTTCGCGATCGATGGCCCGGCCATCACCGACTACGAAAAGTCGGACGGCAGCCCCGGCGTCTCCATCCATCCGGTGGACGTGAAGTTCTCGGCGTCGACGGCGCCGATCGAGCTGGTCGGGAAAGCCGTCACTCGCGGCATCGCGCTGGATCCCGCCATCAAAGGCGCCTGGACATGGGTCGACGACCGGACCTTGCGATTCACGCCGGCGGCGGATTGGCCCATCGGCGCGCATGTCAATCTGCAGTTCGATCCGGCGCAGGTCTTCGCGCCCCATGTGCAGGTGGCGGACGATCACGGCGCGTTCGACGTGGTGCCCTTCACGGCCACGACGGGACCCGCGGAGTTCTATCAGGACCCGCAAAACCCTGCGGCCAAGAAAACCATCATGGCGGTCGCCTTCAACTATCCCGTCGACCCCGGCGAATTCGAAAAGCGTATCTCGCTGGTGCTCAAGGGCCGCGGCGAACAGTCGGCCACGCCGCTCAAATTCACCGTGATGTACGACGCCGCCAAGCTCAAAGCCTGGGTTCATTCCCAGCCGCTCGACTTGCCGCGCGACAACGACACCGTCGTGATGACCGTCGACAAGGGCATCATCAGCTCGCGGGGCGGCGACGGCACGCAGGCAGCCTTGCAGATGTCCGCCAATGTGCCCGGCCTCTACAGCCTGACGATCGGCGACGTGTCTCCCACACTCGTCAACAACGACAAATACGAGCCCGAACAGGTGTTGGTGCTCACCACCAGCGACACGGTGCGCGGTGGCGATCTCGCAAATCTCACCCAGGCGTGGGTGCTGCCCAGGCGCAAGGCCGGCCACAAGCAGGCGGAGGACGAGCCGCCCTATGACTGGAGCGTCGGCGAAGTGAGCGACGACGTGCTGCGCCATTCGCAGGCCTTGAAACTGGAAATCGTGCCGACCGAAGACGAATTCTCCGACGCGCAGAGTTTCAAATACCAGGCCGACCCCGGCCAGCACGTCTTCATCCGCTTTGCCGGCGGTCTGAAGTCGTTCGGCGGCTATCTATTGGGCCGTCCGAATTCGCAAACCTTCACGGTGCCCGATTATCCGAAGCTGCTTCATTTCATGGCCGCCGGTTCGTTGCTGTCGCTGAGCGGCGACAAGCATGTCTCGGTCGTGTCGCGCAATGTTCCGGGCATGAAGCTGGAGATCGGCCGCGTGCTGCCGGACCAGCTGCAGCATCTGGTGAGCTTCAACCAGGGTACCTTCACGACCCCCGACATCAGCGCCGGGTTCGGCGAGGACCACATCGTCGAGCGGTTCGCGGAGATGCGGGAATTTCCCCACGGTAAACCGGGCGACGCGCATTATGAAGGCGTCGACCTCGGCCAATATCTGACGGAAGGCAAGCACGGCGTATTCCTGCTGCATCTTTCTTCCTACGATCCGGCCAAGGCGAAAAAAGACAGCGACGCGGCATCCGGTACGGACGATGCCGCCAGCGACGATTCCTCCAGCGATTCGAGCGACGATCAGGCGAACACAACCGACACGCGCCTCATTGTGGTCACGGATCTGGGACTTCTTGCCAAGCGTGCGCTGGACGGCAGCCGGGACGTGTTCGTGCAGTCGATCCATACGGGGCTTCCGGTGGCGGGTGCGCGTGTTTCCGTGCTGGCCGTCAACGGTCAGACGCTTTACTCCCAGACGAGCAGCGCCGACGGCGAAGTGCAATTCCCGACCTTGAAGGGCCTTGAGCACGAGAAGCGCCCGGCGCTCTACCTGGTCGAAAAAGACGGCGACCTGTCGTTCCTTCCGATCAAGGGCGAAGACAGAAAGCTCGACTATTCGCGTTTCGATGTCGGCGGCGAAGCCAATGCGACGGATGAAGGCGAATTGTCGGCCTATCTCTTTTCGGATCGCGGAATCTATCGGCCCGGCGATCAGTTCCATATCGGCATGATCGTGCGCACCTCCAGCTGGGCGCACAGCCCGGTCGGCATTCCGCTCCAGGCGGAGATCGTCGATCCACGCGGCGTAACCGTCAAACGCCAGCCGTTCCAGGTGGATGCCTCCGGCTTCGCGGAGCTCGCCTATACGCCCGCGGAAACCGCGCCAACGGGAACGTGGACCGTCAATCTCTACATCGTCGGCAAGGACGATAACGAAACCGCCATCGGTTCGACGACCGTGTCGGTGAAGGAATTCCTGCCCGACAGCATGAAGGTGGACGCGACGTTCTCCGCGCATGTGGCGGACGGCTGGATCAAGCCGGGTGGCCTGAAGGGTATCGTCGATGTGCACAATCTGTTCGGCACGCCGGCTGCGGACAGGCGCGTCGAGGCGTCATTGACGCTCAATCCGTCCTTTCCGGCTTTCCGCAACTGGGCCGACTATCAATTCTACGATCTGCGTCATGCCAAGGACGGCTACACCACGCAACTGCAGGACGGGCGCACCAACGATCAGGGTCATGTCGAATTCGATCTGGACCTGAAGAAATATGCGGATGCCACCTACCGGCTCGATTTCCTGGCCAAGGCGTATGAGCCGGAAGGCGGGCGCAACGTCGCCGCCAGCGTCGAGACGCTCGTATCGAGCAATGACTGGCTCGTCGGCTACAAGGCGGCCGACGATCTGACCTATGTCAAACGCGGGAGCCCGCGGTCCGTCCATCTGATCGCCATCGATCCCGAGACGAAATCGATCGCGTTGAAGAACCTGCAGGCGCAATTGATCGAGCGGCGCTACGTCTCGGTGCTGACGAAGCAGGATTCCGGCGTCTACAAATACGAATCGCGCCTGAAGGAAGTACCCATCAGCATGGCTCCGCTAACGATTCCGGCGGGCGGCATCGATTATCCGCTGCCGACCGACAAGCCGGGCGATTTCGCGCTCCTGATCCGCTCCGGCAACGCCAGCGTGAACCGGGTCGAATGGTCGGTTACGGGTGAAGCCAATCTCTCGCGGTCTCTCGACCGCAATGCCGAACTGGAGATCAAGCTCGACAAGCAGGATTACGCGCCCGGCGAGCAGATCGAAGTTTCGCTGCGCGCGCCCTATGAGGGAAGTGGCTTGATCACCATCGAGCGCGACAAGGTCTTTGCGCATGCCTGGTTCCACGCCACCACCACGAATTCCGTTCAGCACATCGCCGTGCCGGCGGGCTTCGAAGGCAACGGCTATATCAATGTGCAATACATCCGCGATCCGGCGTCGAATGAAATCTTCATGAGTCCGCTGAGCTACGGCGTGGCGCCGTTCTCGGTCAATGTCGATGCGCGCCGCAATGCGCTGACGGTGGACGCGCCGGATCTCGTCAAGCCCGGCCAGCCCGCGACGTTCAAGCTTCACGCTGCCCGGCCGACCAAAGCCGTGCTGTTTGCGGTGGACGAAGGTATCCTGCAGGTCGCCCATTACAAGCTCGGCGATCCGCTCAAGTTCTTCTTCCGCAAGCGCATGCTCGACGTTCAGACATCGCAGATTCTC
>JBEKLK010000260.1:0-5440 GCA_050010235.1 Rhizomicrobium sp. | reverse complement strand
GAGCCCGGCTACGCCAAGGCTTCGCCGGACCAAGCGCCATATCCGCCGAAGCTTCAGCGAAGGCGGATTGAGGGAGGGTCGAAAAATTCAAGCGAAGCGCGAATTTTTCGGGGCGGGGTGCTGCTGTAACAATACCCCTCCCCGAAAGTTTCTTTTCGCTGACGCTCAAAGAAAGCTTTCGACCCGCCCTCAAGGGGCGGGTGGAAGAAGTACAATGATCCGTATACGTCGTAACGCAACAATATCGGTATAGACAGACATGGCCACGCCCAAACCGCAAATCCGCAGCATGTTCGCGACACCCGTCTGCCTGCACTTCCTGCCGGTGGCGCAGGAGGTGAACACGGAATTGCGCCCCCTCATTCTCGACAAGATGACGAGCGTGGGCGCGATGGACCCGCACGGACAGGGTTGGCGCTCGCCGCCCGATTTCGAAAGCTGGGGCGGCGGTGCGGCCGAAACGCTGTTCCGCGTGTTGCGCGAGATCGCAGACAGCCTTACCGCCACGCGCTCCGGCGGACGGGTCAATCTCGAATGGAAGGTCGCGGCGTTCGCGGCCGTGCGGCAGAAGGGCGAATACAGCGAACTCGCCGCGCGACCGGGGGCGTTGTGGTCCGGCGTCTATTATGTCGACGACGGCTACGGCAAATCCGATGACGAAACCCTGGGGGGCGAATGCGAACTCGCCGATCCCCGCGGCGCCCTGCCCGCGATGGTCGCGCCGCAACTCGCGTTCCGCATTCCGGGCGGCATGACGGCGGGCATGGTCGAAACCATCCGCCCGCAAATGGGCATGATTATTCTCCATCCCTCGTGGCAGCCGCGCGGCGAGCGCCGCTACAACGGCGCCAACCACCGCGTGACGATCGAGTTCGACCTGGCCGTGCCGTAGCGGGCGATGAGGCGCGATTTCATTTCCGCGATCTGCACCGGCAGGACGTCGCAACCGCGACGCATTTTTTGCGAAAATTTTTCTGCTCCGAAAAGTTCCAACGAAATCAAATACTTGACATGACGGAGCAGGGCTTACGAGCCCTGCTCTTGGCCCTGCAAAAATCCCTGCTTTCACCTCTGCAGTAGCCCTTTCGCACCGCGCTTTTTTCGGCTGTGTCCGGCCGCAATCGGACAACGGCTTTTCGCTCGCGCGCGACAGCACGGCGCGCAACGGCAAATTTCCCGCGCGCCGGTGGCTATCGGATTGTCCCGCCTTCCGGCGTGTGCCGATGTCGATCTGATTCAGGTGCTCTCTCCTTCACGGGAAAACCACCAACATGGCGACGGAAATTCGCGCGCGCAATCGAATGAAATCGATTCAAAAAAATAAAGTTGGAACAATTCCCGAATCTTTGATGCGATTGTTTTTGCGTGTCAGGGGGTTAGGGAGGGGTCGGACGATTCCGGTAGTCGAGATGCCATCCCGAATGCCCAGAACTTGGGCCGGCCAATATATTTTGGTGTTTGCGCGATCTGTGCCCTCTCGCATCCGACCGAGACCCGAAATTATGTGTCACGTCCCGGCATTCTTGTTGTCCGACCGAGCTTAAAGCGGTAGATTCGAAGTTATGAAGACGCCAGTCGTATCGCGCAATGAGGACGTCATGGGTGGCGCCGCGGTATTCCGCGGGACACGCGTACCCGTGCAGACGCTGCTCGACTATCTCGAAGCCGGCGAATCGCTTGACGATTTCATCGAGGGATTTCCGGCGGTCACAAAAGAGCTCGCAATCGAATTTCTCGAGCAAGCCAAAGACCGCCTCGTCGACTCGGTTTCGTGAGAGTATTTCTCGACGAATGCATCGACTGGCGCTTGTCTCGCGATCTTGTGGGACACGACGTGAAAACTGCGCGGCAAATGGGATGGGCCGCGATCAAAAACGGCGAATTGCTGACACTCGCATCGGGTCAATTCGACATCTTTGTCACGGTCGATAGGAACCTTGCTTTCCAGCAGAATATTGGCGTTCTTCCCATCGCGGTGATCGTATTGCGCGCCAAATCGAACCGCCTCAAGGATCTTCAGCCGCTTGTTCCGGATTTGTTGGCCGCCATCGGCACTGCGGTGTCCGCCCTCGTGACATTTGTCGGCGGCACATAGCGCGAATTAAAGGTTGCAAGCTAAGTGGTCCCTCAAAGTTACGGTGACGCGAGCACTAATCATCCAGCGGCTGTTGGAGCTAGTTTGGGTATATTGCCCGCGTCACTGCGAAGGGTTGTTCCCTGCTAGTGCGCTGTGGGTTTGGTCCAACGCAAGAAGCCCTCACCGTCATAGGCGTCGCAATAGATTTCACTGGCACTCGCCGCGACTGAATTGATATTCCCCTCTTTTATGTCCGTCTCAGCGGGTGAACCAAATTTCTCTTCATTCAATAAAGGTACGTAACAAGCTACAAAATCCACGCTAAGAATCTGTCGATAGAAGAGGGCGAAATTTTCCTCATCGATGGTGCGAGAATCAACATAAAAATAAAGTTGCCCGTCAACCATGCGATAGCCGCTCCAAATACGTTTTTTCATGGGAAGGTCGGACGGCTTAGACCAAACATCGTGAGCTAACAGCAAACCAGGGGAGAGACCCGCGATGTGCGCAGCAAGACAGCCAAATGCGCACTGGCGCGCCTCCAGTCCACCGGTATCGAATTGAAGTGCCCGTTCAACTGAAACATCATCTGGCAGCCAAGTGCGAACTGCCCCTCCTTTCAACAAAAGGCGTCGAAGTTCACCAGCGAGTCCAACCAGTCCGTCCAGGCGTTTCGCCAGGTATTCAAAGCCTGGTCGACCCAATTCAATTTCTTTCATGGATTTTGAGCTGTTTCATCGAGAAGATCGGCGTCAGAGTAAGATCATCGGCTTCTGGTGGAGTTCATGCAAATTCTCACTCCGTCCCCGAACGTCCAGGCAGCGCCGCCAGGATTGCCGCGAAATGTTTATCGCGATCGAATTCCGCCGAGCCCGTCGTCCAGCCCAGGCGCACGATCACCGTGTCGCGTGACGGAAAGATCGCGACGTACTGCCCGTTATGGCCTTCCGCAGCGAAATAATCGACGGGCAGATGGGGCAGCTGGCGTTTGCCGTCCGCGATCGCGTTCAGCCAGAATTGCGCGCCATAACCTTTGCGCGCGTCGGCCGGCGCGGGCGTGCGCACGAACCGGGTCCAGGTTGCGGGGAGGATGCGCGTGCCGTTGATCGTGCCGCCGTCGAGATAAAGGAGCCCGAAGCGCGCCCAATCGCGCGCCGTCGCGTAGAGATACGAGCTGCCCACGAAATTGCCGGACTCGTCGGGCTCGTACATGGCGCTCGTCATCCCGGCCGGCGCAAAGAGATGGGCCTGCGCATAGGCTTCGTAGTCCGCCAGCGTTCCGCCCGACAATTGAAACGCGATGCGCGAGAGAAGATTGGCCGTGCCCGACGAATAGGACCACACCGTTCCGGGCGGATGGGCGAGCGGCCGCGTCGCCGCATATGCGCCCATGTCATGGCTCAGGAACAGCATCGCCGTGCTGTCGGTGCCCGGAAGATAGGGTTCGTCGAATTTCAGGCCGCTCGACATGTTCAGGAGCTGGCGCAGCGTGATCTTGCCGCGCGGATCGCCGGGCGCCTTCCATTCGGGGACCGGTGGCGGCGCATCCAGGGCAAGCCTGCCGCTGGCCACGAAGGTGCCGACCAGCGTCGCTTCCACGCTCTTGCTTGCCGACCAGCCCAGGAGGCGCGTGTCCTTCGTGAAGCCCGGCGCGTAGCGCTCGGCCACGATGCGCCCGTCATAGACGACGACGATGGCGCGCGTGGCGATCGCCTTGTCGGGCGTGTCGTCGGCAAATGTGTCCGCCACCGCTTTGTCGAGCGCCACGCGGTCGACGCCTTGCGGCGCCGGATCGACCGCATCGCCGGCCGGCCAGAGCGCGGGACGGAAGCCCGTGGCCGGCGCTTTGATCCCTTCCGCCTGGCGGCGCAATTGTTCGGGCGTGGACTCGACGAGCAAGGTGCAACCGATGCCGGGACGATAGAGCGCCGTGCGCGTGACGAGCCCGAACGCGGTGACGGAAACGGTCCCGTTCGCGCGGTCGAGCGTAAAACGGTTTCCTGCCGTCAGAGGCGACAGCCGTTCCGCATCGCTCATCGCGTCGCCGAACGGCCGCTGCGAGACGAACACGCCCGCGCAGGCGATTTGGGCCGACACGCCCGCGCTCACGGACGGCGCATGAACGAGGAAGGGGCCTGCGGGGGAGAAACAAAGGCCGGCCAGGATGAAAACCAGAATCCCGCCGATCCATGGCGCGCGCCTGCGCAACCAACTCTTGCGACCACCTTCCGACACGCCCGCCCCCGCCGATTTGTTTGCGTGCACTATCGCGGCGTGCGCCGAGGACCGTCAAGGCAGATGCGGCGCTGCCGATTTTGGGTTACCGCCGGCTATCTCCGTCGCGGCGGCAGCGGGATGATCATCGAAACGCGCCGCTTATACTCGATATAGCTCGCGCCGAATGCGCCGATCAGATCGTGCTCTTCGAACTGAATGGCGATCAGCATGTAGCCGGTCGTCGCGACGGCAAACAGCAGATGGCCCACGCTCATCGACGGCGTCGCCCAAAACGCGAGCGTGAAGCCGAGATAAATCGGGTGCCGCACGACGCGGTAAAAAAGCGGCGTGCGGAATTGCATGGCCCCTTCCTGTCGGCCGCGGAAATTGTCCCAGACCTGCTGCAGGCCGAACAGATCGAAATGATTGATGAGGAAGGTGCTGATGAACACCGTTGCCCAACCTGCCCAGAACAGCGCCCGGAGGATCATGCTGCCGACCGGCGCGGTGACCAGCCAGACCGTCTGCGGAAGCGCGATCCACTGCCAGTAGATGAGGAAGAGCGCGAGGCTCGCAAAGACGACATAGGTCGATCGCTCGATCGCACGGGGCACGATGCGCGTCCACCACCGCTTGAAGAAGGGACGCGCCATCAGGCTGTGTTGCACGGCAAAAACGGAAAGCAACGCCGCGTCGACGATCCACGCGATCGCGCCGGAACCGCTCATGCCCGTGTCGATGCTGCGGGGAACGGCGATGTTTCCGACGAAACCCACCGCGTACACGAATGCAGCGAAAAAGATGAAATAGGCGATGGCGCCGTAGACCAATCCGAAGACGCGCATGATCCGCTCCTCAACGAGTCCGTGGCATTCTAGCGGAGGGGTCGTAAAACGCCAGCGGATTTGGCTCCTGTCCCGGATTCATACCTTTCCCATCGCCTCGTCGAACAGCTCCCGCATCGCGGCCCAGGAGCGTTTGTCGGTGGGGGCGTGATAGGCGAAGTTTTTCATGTTCAGCGCATCGACGGTCTTGTCGGTGAAGCTGTGACCCGTATGGCCGTAAGTGAGGAACTGCCAATCGGCGCCGCATTCGTTCATCAGCCGGATGAATTTTTCGCGCGCCTCGGGCGGGATCAGCGGGTCG
>JBEKLK010000259.1:0-5442 GCA_050010235.1 Rhizomicrobium sp. | reverse complement strand
CAAAGGCACGTCGCCGTTGGCAACGCCACAGCGGTCGGTCCGCTGTCGTGGCCAAAAGGATTCACACCTATCGCGGCGTTGTGCCGGGAGATCCGCTCGGGGTTGTCGTTTGCGTTCCCGTCGTCGACCCCGAACCGTAGCAACTCGACCCGGCGATCGCGCAATTCGGATTCGTGTAAGCACCGCTCGGATTGGTCGGATAGGGTCCCACGGCGCCCGGCGCGCCGGTACCACTCGCGTTCGGAAGCTGTGCGCCCGTCGTGCCGGTTTGGCCGGACGTGCCGGTCGTTCCGTTCACGCTACCGGGCATCGGCATCGTACTGTTGTAGGTGCCGGTCGAACCGCCGATTCCCGTCGATGTGCTTGACGTTCCGTTTGGGTTCACCGCGCCTGTTGAACCCGTGGTGCCGGTTGTACCAGTGGTACCGGTCGTTCCAGCGGTGCCGGAGGTACCCGCCGCGCCGCTTGCTCCCGCGCCGCCCGCAGCCTGTGCGAAGGCCGTCACCGGCAATGCCAACAGACAACCGGCAAGCGCGATTGCCGCGCTACCGCGCAAATATCTTTGATAATCCATCGAAAACTCCTCGAAAATTCGCTTCGAGAACGCGCCCATACTATTCGCGTGTTCTCCATCGTTGAGAACGCGCGTCGGCGTAGCTGCGTTCCGGCGGCCAAGTCGACGGTGGAACGATCGGAATTCCCACCGTCGACCTGCAGCCGGCCGCCCAAAGGTGCCTCACGGCGGCAGCGACCCGCGAGCCCGTCAGCCGGGAACTCGAAGGAACCTTGGACGTTCACGTATAGGGATATGTGCGAGTTGTTCGTTTTGCCTGCCCCGAGAAAGGCAAATCCTCACCGAGCGCTATTCCGCCCGTCAAATGCACAGCTATGTCTGGGGCGTATCAATCTTGAACTGGCCACGCCTCAAAACGGCTTCGAATTCGCCGCGACCGATGGCGGTGCTGGAGCCGCCGATTCGCGCTGAACTCTTCAGCGCCGAACGCCTTGAACAGCACGCCGAAAGCCTCGCTGCCGCGCAGCGGCTCAGCCCCCGGCTCAGATCGGGGCGCCTGCTCACCCCGCGGCTTTACGACAACACCAAAGTCCTCACCGAAGCCTATCGCGCGATCGTCCGGGCGACCTTCGAGCATCAGCAGATCACGCCCGCGGCGGAATGGCTGCTGGACAATTTCCACATCGTCGACGAGCAGATTCGCGAGATCAAAAACGACCTGCCCCCGGGTTACTATCGCAAACTTCCGAAGCTGGCGGATGGGCCCTTGCAGGGCTATCCCCGCGTCTTCGGCATCGCCTGGGCGCTTGTCGCGCACACCGATAGCGCCTTCGATATTCAGAAAATGACGCGTTTTGTCGAGGCCTATCAGCACGTTCAACCATTGACCATCGGCGAATTGTGGGCCTTCGCGATCACGTTGCGCATCACGCTGGTCGAGAACCTGCGCCGCCTGGCCGAGCAGATCGTCGCGCGACTGTCGGCCGGCCAATTGGCGGACGCGCTGGCCGACCGGATTCTGGGCACGGACAAATCCGATCCCGAACCGGCGTCGAAGATTCTGCAGAACCTGGATCAAGTGCCATGGTCGACGGCGTTCGCCGTACAGCTTGCGCAGCGCCTGCGCGACCGCGATCCCAATGTCACGCCGGCGCTCCGCTGGCTCAACGACAAGCTCGGCACCGAGAATACGACCACGGACGAGATTGTGCGCGACGAAGTCCAGCGTCAGAGCGCGATGAACGTCACGGTTCGCAACGTAATCACGAGCATGCGCCTCGTCTCGATGGTGAATTGGGCCGAGTTTTTCGAAAGCGTAAGTCCGGTCGATGCGATTCTTCGAAGCGGCAGCGCATTCGGCGCGATGGATTTCCCTTCGCGCGACCTTTATCGGCGGGCGATCGAAGATCTCGCCGCAAATTCCGGCCATGAAGAGACCGAGATCGCCCGGCGCGTTGTCATGGCCGCCAACCGCGCGCGTAACACGGAAGCCGGCAAGACACCCGGCTCGGAGCGCGAAAGCGATCCCGGATATTATCTGATCGCCAAGGGCCGCCGCGCATTGGAAAAGGATCTCGGAAGCAGGGTGCCGCTCCGAACGCGGCTTTTCCGGATCAATTCGCGGATCGGTGTGACGAGCTATGTGGGCATGACGGCCGTCGTCACGGCGAGCGTTCTTGCGCTCGCATTGGCCGCTGTCGCGCCGACCGGAATCGGCGGGTTGGTACTCCTGCTGCTCGCATTTGTAGGGCTCATTCCCGCGTCGGACGTCGCGGTCGCGGTCGTCAACAGGATCGTTACACAACAAGTCGGGGCGACACTTCTTCCTGGACTGCAATTGCGCGACGGCGTTCCGCCCGATTTGCGCACCATCGTCGTCGTGCCCACGCTGCTCACGGGCATTCCCGCGATCCAGGAACAAATCGAGCGGTTGGAAGTCCATCATCTCTCGAATCCGGATGCCAACTTCGTTTTCGCGTTGTTGTCCGATTGGCTCGATTCCACCGTCGAACAAGCCCCGGCCGACGGCATCCTTCTCAAGGAAGCAGCCGTGGGGATCGAGCGCCTGAACGAACGCTATGGGCCCGCCGCATCCGGCACGCGCTTCTTTCTGCTTCATCGCCGGCGGGTCTGGAACGAAGGCGAAGGAAAGTGGATCGGCTGGGAACGCAAGCGCGGCAAACTGCACGAGCTCAACCGGTTGTTGCGCGGCGCCACGGATACGACATTCGTGGCCGTGGACGGACATGCACCTTCGCTGCCCGCCGGCGTGCGCTACGTCATCACACTGGACGCAGATACGCGCATGCCGATCGGCACGGCCAGGCGCATGGTGGGGAAAATCGCCCACCCGCTCAATCGGCCGCATTTCGATCCCCATCGCGGTCTCGTCATCCACGGTCATGGAATCCTCCAACCGCGCGTGACGCCTTCGCTGCCGGTCGCCAGTGAAGGGTCGCTCTTCCAGCGTGTCTTTTCCGGCCCCAACGGGCTCGATCCCTACGCGCTTGCCGTGTCCGACGTTTACCAGGATCTGTTCGAAGAAGGTTCGTATTGCGGCAAGGGGATTTATGAAGTCGACATCTTCGAAGCGGCCCTGGAGGGGCAGATTCCCGACAACACGGTTCTCAGTCACGATTTGCTGGAAGGAATATTGACGCGGGCCGGCCTCGCCTCCGACATCGAGGTCGTCGAGGAATTTCCCTCGCGCTACAGGGTTGCCGCCGCACGCCAGCACCGCTGGGTGCGCGGCGACTGGCAACTGCTTCCCTGGATTTTCGGCCGGGGCGGCAAATTGCGCAACGGGACCCGGATCACCTCGATCCCGCTGATGGGACGCTGGAAGCTTCTCGACAATCTGCGCCGATCGCTGTCCGCTCCCGCGGCGCTGCTTGCCGTGCTGATTGCGTGGCTGCTGCCGCTGTCGGTGGCCGAGATTTGGACCGCGTTCATTCTTCTGACCATTGCATTGCCGCCGCTTCTGCCGGGACTCGCAGGGCTCGTTCCGCGCCGAACCGGCGTTTCTCTGTGGAACCATCTTCGCGCGCTCGGCGGCGATTTCGCGCTGGGGCTGTCGCAGAGCGCATTTCTGATCACGTTCCTCGCGCATCAGGCCTGGATGATGGTGGACGCCGTCGTGCGCACGCTGTTCCGCGTGTTTGTCCACCGTCGCAAGCTGCTCGAATGGGTGACCGCCGCACAGACCAATGACGACACCCAGTTCGACCCCAGAAGTCTCGTGGCGCAGATCGGAGCAAGCGCCGTTTTCGCTGCCGTTGTGGCAGCTGCTCTGTATTTCGCCGGAAGCCACTCCTGGTCGATCGCGATCCCGTTTGCGGTGTTGTGGGTGCTGTCTCCTCTGGCCGCGCACTGGGCAAGCTTGCCGCCGCCTGCCGAAGGTCATCTGGCGGTCTCGACAAGCACCGCCCTGGAGCTGCGTCTCATTGCGAGACGCACCTGGAGATTCTTCGAAAAGTTTGTCGCCGCGGAAGACAACATGCTTCCGCCGGACAATTTTCAGGAGGACCCCAGGCCGGTCATCGCACACCGCACCTCCCCCACGAATATCGGACTTTATCTGCTGTCGATCGTCGCCGCGCGCGATTTCGGATGGTTGGGCACGTTCGACACGGTCGAGCGGCTGGAAACCACCTTTGCAACGATGAACCGGCTGGAGCGCTTCCGCGGCCACTTCTACAATTGGTATGACACCGGCGATCTCCGCGTCCTGGAGCCGAAATACGTTTCGTCGGTCGACAGCGGAAATCTGGCCGGCCATCTGATCGCGCTCGCCAATGCCTGTCGCGAAATGATCGAAGGGCCCGTCGGCAATCCGGGTTGGATCGCCGGTCTGGACGACCATCTGGCGCTCATACGCGAATATGCCCGTCCGGGCGCCGAAAGCCGGAACACGTCTGCAACCGGCTTCGCAAAGTTGGACGAATCCATAGAAGCTATCGATGCCGCCTTGCGGCTCGCGCCTTTGAGCTTGTCCGGCATAGCGCAGCGATTTGATGATCTCGCTCGAAAGATAGACGCACTTGATGGATGTGCGCGCGGTATGTGCGCCGAAGGCGCCGATGCGGACATCATCGTCTGGATCGAGGCGATGAAGACATCGCTGACCGCCCACCGACGCGATTTTGAATTGCTGATGCCGTGGGCGAATCCCGCATTCGCCGACGCCCGGGTCGGATCCGAGATCGCCTCGCTTCTCGGCGCCATGCCGACGCTTGCCGCTCTTCCCGAGCATTGCGACGCGGTGCTGCAGATGCTGACCTGCCGGCGGAATCGGAGCGAACCGGACAAAAACCTCGATGGTCTCATCGATGCACTGGAAAAATCCGTGAGTGCCGCCCGATCGATGACCCGCCGTCTCGCGTCGCTGGCCGACCTTGCGAAATCGACGGCGATGTCCATGGAATTCGGCTTTTTGTTCGATTCGGACCGGCAACTGCTTTCGATCGGTTACCGCAGCGCCGACGGAAGTCTCGATTCCAACTTCTACGATCTTCTGGCCTCGGAGGCGCGTCTCGCGAGCTTCTTCGCCATCGCCAAGGGCGATCTGCCGGCCAAACATTGGTTTCGCCTGGGACGCACCTTGACGCCGATCGAAAACGGCTCCGGTCTGATTTCCTGGTCCGGGTCGATGTTCGAATATCTGATGCCCTCGCTGGTGATGCGTGCGCCGGCCGGCAGCCTGCTGGAGCAGACCAACCGGTTGGCCGTCCGGCGGCAGGAAAAATACGGCGACGAGCTCGGCGTTCCCTGGGGCATGTCGGAATCGGAATTCAACGCGCGCGACATCGAGCAGACCTATCAATATTCGAGCTTCGGCGTTCCGGACCTGGGCTACAAACGCGGACTCAGCGAGAGCGTGGTGATCGCGCCCTATGCAAGCGGGCTCGCCGCCATGATCGATCCCGCTG
>JBEKLK010000258.1:0-5457 GCA_050010235.1 Rhizomicrobium sp. | reverse complement strand
ATAATAGGCGGTGGCATAGACATATTTGCCGTCGGGCGAAAATACGCCGCTTTCCGGAATCGCCTGGCCCAGTTGCAGCCGCGCCACCGACTGCACATTGCCGGCAAGCAGATCCGAAACGCGAAAGACGTCGAGCCGCGAATCGCCGTTGATTTCGCTGATCGTGGCGCAGAGAAGCGTTCCGTCCGGCGAGACATCGAGATCCGAGACCTGCGTGCCGTATTCGAAGGTGCCGACCTGATTCCACTGATCGTGGGCGGCGCGGATGCGCACCAGCGTATCGAGCCCGTTCAGATGACGGATGCCCCAGATGGATTTGTCCGCCCGGTCGAACGCCAGATCGCCGATGCGCGCATGATAGAACAGCAACCGGGTGTCGCCCGTCGCGACATCGGTCTCCATCACGTCGCGTTCAGCATTGTTGTTGGTGGTGAAATAGAGCTTGTTCGCATCCGGATCGTAGGCGAGCGACGTCGCGTGATAGAGCGCCGGTCCCTTGATCTTCGTCAGCTTGCGGGCGGACCCGTCCTTGAGGGATATCACGCTGATATTGGCGAGCACGCCGACGTCGCGGGACCCGAGAATGAGACTGTCCGTCTTCGGATCGTAGAAAGTGCGCGAGATCGAGCCGAGCGCCCGGGGAGTGAGCGGGGTGAAGGCCGTCAACGGATATTTCTGGACGGATTCGAGATTCTTCTTCTGGAAATCGTGTTCGAAGGCGATCCAGTCGCTCCAGGCCCGGTCCAGCGGCTTGCCGAACACGTGCTCGAACTGGTCGGCGTAATAGGCTTTGCTGTCCGGCCCGCGCTTCAGCCACGCAATGACTTTCTCCGGTCCATAGGTCAATGCGAGATAGGAGAAGAAGCGCGTGCCGTAGAGATAATCGTTGGCCCCCACCTGGAAATCGACCGAATTGCCTTCCGACGGCAATCCCAGCGGCGAAAAGAAATGGGCATCGTCGCGAACCATGGCGCGGAAGACCATTTCGTCGTAACCGCCTTGCGCGCGGCCGAGGCCGCCGCCCATCCAGGTCTCCATGAAGACGGCGCTGCCTTCGAGATACCAGCGCGGAACATCCGTCCGCGGCTGGGCGAGATAGCCGTAAAGAATGGTCTCGGGATGGCCGGTGACCGGCAGCGGCTTGCCATGAAAGAAATCGCGCCACCACGCATCCTGATCGTTCCACACGTCCAGGGTCGCGACATGAACCATCTCGTGGTTCATCAGAATGAAGAATCGTTCGCCAGGGCTGAAGGTTTCGAACGTGGTGCTGATCGGCGCGATATCGACCGTCAGGCCGTCGTTCGGCGTGGCCCGCATGCTGGCGCCGCCATTGTCCGCCAGATCCTGCAACATGACGGTCGTCTTGTCCCACGGCGTCCAGTCGAACATCCGCATCTGAAAGGCGACGGAGTTCTGGAAGGCGCGCGCGACATAGGGCGTCAGATAGGTTTGCAGGGGATCGTAATAGAGCAACCGCAGCTGATTCGTTTCCAGCTTGCTCATGTAATAGTCGTCGTCTGCCGAAGCCGGGCCACCGGCCAACATCGCCAGGGCGAAGAGGCAAATCGAAACTAAGCGCCCCCCAGACACAGTCCCCCCAAACCGGTAACCCCAATGCGGTCAGAGTGGCAGGCCTGCACATAAAAAACCAGCCGCCGGCAATTGCCGACGGCTGGTACCCAGTCCTGTGAGTCTCGATTTACTGCTGATGGCTGGCTGCTGCAGCGGCTGCCGCTGCATTTGCCTGTGCCGCTGCGGCGGCATTGGCCTGCGACGAGGCCTGACGCGAGGCAGCCGCGGCCGAAGCCTGACGCGACGCCGCTGCGGCCGAAGCTTGTCGCGAAGCGGCCGCGGCCGAATTGGCCTGAGCTGCTGCTGCGGCGTTGGCCTGCGACGAGGCCTGACGCGAGGCGGCTGCGACCGAAGCTTGACGCGATGCGGCCGAGAACGAAGCCTGGCGTGAAGCCGCTGCGGCCGAATTCGCCTGAGCCGCTGCTGCCGCGTTGGCCTGCGACGAGGCCTGACGCGAAGCGGCTGCAGCCGAAGCCTGACGCGACGCCGCCGAGAACGAAGCTTGACGCGAAGCAGCCGCGGCCGAATTCGCCTGGGCCGCTGCCGCGACGTTGGCCTGCGACGAGGCCTCACGCGAGGCGGCGGCGAACGAATTCGCCTGGGACGCCGCCGCGGCGTTGGCTTCCGACGAAGCCTGACGCGACGCTGCCGAGAACGAAGCTTGACGTGATGCGGCTGCGGCCGAATTCGCCTGCGCCGCTGCCGCGACGTTGGCCTGCGAAGATGCCTGGCGCGAAGCGGCGGCGAACGAATTCGCCTGCGACGCTGCATCGGCTTGCGCTTGCGAGGATGCCGAAGACGCGGCCTGCGATGCGGCTTGCTGGCCGGTAGAGGCCTGCTGATATGCATCGGTCTGCATCGTCTGCGCGGTCGACTGATCGCCCAGCTTCACATCCGAACTGGAAACCTGCGCCGAGCGGTAGCGATCGGCCGGCACGATCGTGCCCGCGGTCTCTTTCCCGTTGGGGCTGTAATAGTGTCCGGCAACGAGCACGCCCGCAGCCGCCAACACGAGGACCGATGCGCCGATCCAGATCTTCGTTTTTCCGCTGAAACTATTCGCCATGGAAATCCCCTACGGTGGTTCGTCTTGCGGGGGAATTTGGTTCCCACCCCCTCAATCGTCAATAGACGACGATCACACCATTTTAGCCATTCGCGCGGTCTCGCGCATCCTCCGGCTTCAAACGTGGTTGACCCGTCGAAACGATTTTCCTCGTGCAATTACAATATGATAGCGGCCTTCCTCCCGGCCGCCCGGCAAAACGATATCGCTTGGCCGCGGGCGCTTTTCGGCGATTTGTGCGATTGATAAGGTGAATCGTTTTCGCCGGTTCGGGCCGTATGGGGGGGCCAATGACATCGAAGATCGCCGATAACACGCTGGCCAAGAATCCGGTTTTCTCGGCTTTATCTCCTGCCCGGCGCAAGGATCTCGCGGAGGCCGGCCGGCCGGTCGCGCTGGCCCGCGGCAAGAAATTGTTCGGCCGCGGCGACGTCGCGGACGCGGCCTACGCCATCATCGCCGGGGAACTCGAAGTCTCGATCGAGGGGCTGGACGGACGCGCCGTCTTCATCGCGCGGCTGGGGGCCGGCGACGTCATCGGCGAATTGGGGGTGCTCGACGGCGTCATGCGTTCGACCGATGTGATTGCCACGCGGAAATCGGAGCTTTGGCGAATCGACCGCATGCACGTTCTGGATGCGCTGACGAACGAGCCGGAATCCGCTCTCGTGCTTTTGGGCATCCTGGCGCGGCGCATTCGCGAGACCGACGCGCTCGTCGACCGCAATGCGCCCATGGAAATGGGAAAACGCCTGGCGCGGCTGCTTCTCGAGGAAAGCGCGCATGGCAAGATCATTTACAGCCAGTCGGACCTCGCGCATCTGATCGGCGCGACGCGCGAGGCGGTGAACCGCAAACTGTCCCAATGGCGCAAATCGAACTGGATCGAGCTCAACGCCACGGGACTTTACGTCACCGACCGCCCCGCCCTCCTCGCGCTCTGCAAACGCCGGGCGGCGCTTTGAACGGGCGACTGCGAAGATTGTGATCCTTGAATTTCGTTGCGCATCGACGCGCCGGGAGAGTATTTGAGCGGGTTCGCGTTCTGCTGCGAACGCCAAAAGGGGGAGATCACCATGCGCCGTTTGCCGACCGCGATTTTGCTGGCGTCATCGCTGGGCGTTTTCCTGGGCGCGGCCGATGCGCCGCCGCCGGCCATGAAAACCATGCTCGTGCGGGGCACCATCGAAGACATCACGGCGACGACCTTGACGATCAAGACCGACGCCGGCGCGGACATCGCGGCCGCGATCACGCCGAAGACCCGTTACGCCGCCGTGGAGGCGCGCAGCTTCGCCCAGATCAAGTCGACGGATTTCGTGGGCATCACGTCGGTGCCGGGTGCGAACGGCCATCTGAGCGCGGAAGAAGTGCACATCATTCCTGTCGTGGGTCTGGGCGAAGGCCAATATCCCTGGGATCATCATCCCTCGACAGGCCGCACCGCGTCTTCGGGCATGGGCAGCATGACGAACGGAACGGTCGGCGCACCCTTGCCCGCCAAAGCCGGCAGCATGACCAACGGCACCGTGACGACGAGCGGCGGCGCGCAGCAACTGACCGTCACCTATCATGGCGCCAGTCTCGTGAACGGACATTGCGAAGGCCGCGCGGTGCCCGGCCAGCCGGGTTGCACGGGAACAGCCATCGTCGACATCACGCCCTCGACATTCATTGCGGCCATCGTGCCGGCGAAGCCGGACGATCTCAAACCGGGACTCGCGGTCGTGGCCGGCGTGGCAACGGACGATGCCGGTCACACCTTCCTTGGTTCGGCGACCGTGGAGAAGAACGGCGTGAAGCCGGAGTTCTAGGCCAAGGCTGAAATGGACCTCGCGACAGCGCTCAACATCGCGACGACCTCCGCAGTCGTCGGCGGCGTCATTTTCGGCGCCTGGCAGATCCGCCTCGCCACACGCGCCCGCGAGACCCAGGTTTCGCTGCAGCTCATCGAGATGCTGCAGACCCACGATCTGATTGAGGGCTTGAGCGCGCTGCACGAGTTGCCCGAAGGGCTCTCCTGGAAAGAGCTTCGGTCGCAACTGGGCGAGCGATGGGTTTCCGCTTTCGCCGCGATCAATGCGTTGGACGGACTTGGAATCCTGGTGTACCGGCGCGAAGTTTCGCTTCAGCTCGCCGATGATTTTTTCCATCACGCGGTCTTTGAGGTGTGGAGGAAGTCCCGGGCCGCGATTCTCGAGCGACGCAATATGCCGGATATGGCGGGCCGGGAAACCGGCTTTCAATTCCTCGAATGGCTGGCCGAACGCCAGGCCGCCTTTCGCGAAGCGCCCCGGACACGCAGCGCCTATCCGCTTTCAAAGCGTTCCGCCGCGGCGCCGCCTTCCTGACGCGTTCCCGCGGCGGCTCGACAGTTCCGGCGAGCAGCCCCTATCTTCGACACTCCAGTCCGAAGATGAGGGCCACGATGGGCGATCGCTACGCGAAATATACGAAGCTCACCTTCGATCGTCCGCACGCCAAAGTGCTGCGCGTCCGGCTTAACAACGGCAAGATGAACACCGCGGACCACGCGATGCATGCGGAGCTCGCGGAGATCTGGCGCGACATCGACGCGGACCCGGACATCAACGCCGCCATCATCACGGGCAATGAGCGCGTGTTCTCGGCCGGCGGCGATTTCGCCATGGTCGAGACGCTGATGAACGATCCGGAAGCGCGCCTGCGCGGCTGGAAGGAGGCGCGCGCCATCGTCTACAACATGATCGATTGCAACAAGCCCATTGTGAGCGCGATGCGCGGCGTGGCGGTGGGCGCAGGCCTCGTCACCGGCATTCTCGCGGACATCTCGATCG
>JBEKLK010000257.1:0-5460 GCA_050010235.1 Rhizomicrobium sp. | reverse complement strand
CGACAAAACGGCCAAGTTGCTTGGCCTGCCCTATCCGGGCGGCCCCAACGTCGAGGCATTGGCGCGCGCGGGCGATCCACGTCGCTTTGCGCTTCCCCGCCCCATGCTGGGTCGGGAGGGCGCAGATTTTTCATTGTCGGGACTGAAAACCGCCGTGCGCCAGATCGTGCGTGGCGAGAATTGGGACGAGGCGGCGCGGGCCGATCTGGCGGCGTCGTTTCAGGCCGCCGTATTGGATGTGCTGATCGACCGCAGCGCCGCGGCGATGACGCGCTTCCGATTAGAGTTTCCCAGAGCGGGTATGTTTGTTGTGGCGGGCGGTGTTGCGGCAAATTCTGCAATCCGCGACGCACTGACAGGGCTCTGCGCGCGCGAGGGGTTCGAAATAAAAATACCCCCGCCGAAGCTTTGCACCGACAATGCGGCGATGGTCGCTTGGGCGGGGGTTGAACGTGGCCAACTGGGCCTGTTCGACGCGCTTACGGTCGCGCCGAGAGCTCGCTGGCCGCTTCAGGACGCGCCGGCTGGGGGGAGCCAGGGGCCGGGCGCGTCCAAAAAGCGTCAGGGGTGATCAGTTCGTCGCGAACAGGGTGAACGGCAGGAAGCCTGCCAGAATGATCGTGACGGCCGTGAGGGCGCCGATCACCACGCTGTTGAAACGGGACTGCTGCGGCACCGTGTGAGTGGGAAACTGTGTCATGACTGCCTCTCCTTGCATTGGCCCGGGCTCGGGAAAAAACCCTGGCCGTTTCGAATTTCCTGGCCGGCATTTCCGGCTTTGTTAGGAGTGATATAGAGGGGTCCGAGCTGAAGTTCAATGAATAAAATCTTCATCATTCAGAATTTTACATTCTCAATATATTGCTAGAGTAACCCTAAGGTACTGTTATTGCTATAGTTTCTGAACTCAAACGCGCTGACATGCGTCGGACGCATGGGAGGAACTCGAAAATTGAAGCTCGCGACCTGGAATATCAACTCGGTGAGATTGCGCATCGGCCTGGTGGCCAAATTTCTCAAATCCGAGGAGCCCGACGTGCTCTGCCTTCAGGAAACCAAGGTCATCAACGACCTGTTTCCGGCCGAGGCCTTCCGAAAGCTGGGCTACGTCCATCAGGCGATCAACGGCCAGAAGGGCTATCATGGTGTAGCCATCGTTTCCCGGCTGCCATTTGCCAAATCCGGCGCCCAGAGCTTCTGCGGCAAGGACGATTCCCGCCATATGGCAGTGACCTTCGAGAACGGAATCGAACTTCACAATTTTTATGTACCGGCCGGGGGCGACATCCCGGACCCCAAGCTCAATGAGAAATTCGCGCACAAGCTCGGCTTCCTCGGCGAGATGGCAACGATGTTCGGCAAACGGCGTGGCAAGAAAACCGCGCGCACGATTCTCGTGGGCGATTTGAACGTGGCGCCGCTCGAGCATGATGTGTGGAGTCACAAGCAGCTTCTCGACGTGGTGAGCCATACGCCGATCGAAACCAAGCTACTGGGCGAGGTGAAGGATGCGTTCGGCTGGACGGATGTCACGCGCGAATTCGTTCCGCATGACGAGAAAATCTATTCCTGGTGGAGCTATCGCGCGCAGGATTGGGAAGAGTCGGATCGCGGCCGCAGGCTGGATCACATCTGGGTCGGCCAGGGACTCAAGAGCGCGGTCACGTCGCAGGAGATTCACCGAAAAATCCGCGGCTGGACGCAGCCTTCGGATCATGTGCCGGTAGTCGCGACGATCACGGAGTGATCTCTACGCGATCGCAGCCGTCATTCCGCTAAGCTTCCCCGTTCCAGAACGAATCCGTCTTCGCGAATTTCTTCCAGCGCTTGACCGCATTGCCCCAGCTGCGCGCGGCGCGGTCGAGATGCCAGCCATAAACGATGCCCGCCGCGAAGGAAAGATCGGCTTGTGTGGCGAGAGGTCCCGCATCCCCCTTGTCGACAAGACTCTCCAGTGTGGTGCGGGCGACCGCCACATCGTTCAGCCCACCGAGGATATCCTGCATGCGGTTCAGGCGAACAAGAAACGGCTCGACGTCTTTCCTGGGATAGAGCGGCGCGAAGAATTCCGCCGTATATCTCAGCTTCTTGAGCTTGATGCGAAGCCGGTGTCGGGCGGCGTCCGACAATCCTTCCAGATGCCGCGCACGTTTGCGTGCCTGGCGCAGCCGGAGCGCGAGCATGCGATCGGCGAGCACGGTGGCAGGCGTGGCGAACGCGACGATCAGGCTGGTGGCGTGCGACCCGCCGGGAGTCGCTTCATACCAGGAGCGACGGTCCAGTGCTTCGCCGAGATCGGACATGAAATTCGCGAAAGCGGGGCCGGTGATTTGCGAAACGGATTCGTCCCAAGCCCGCAGTCGCGCCCCTTGCGCCCGCGACCGCAGCACGGAGAACGCTTCGAGTGCGCCATTGGCGGTCGCCGCAGGCTCGAATAACTGTTCGACGAACACATCGAGATCCCGCGCGGGCGCGAGCCGGTTCGCCAGCGCTTTCGCACGCAGCCGCAACGCTTCGAAGGTAGGGGTTCGAAATTCCGTACCGAAAGACGAGAACGCGACTCGCAGACGCCGGAAGCCCACGCGCAATTGATGCATCCCTTCGACGTCGCGCGCTTCGACCACTGCGGGCACATTGGCCGAGATGTGCCATTTGCATTGCAGAAGCGTGAGCCGGAACGCATCTTCGGCGACGCAACCCTTGGGCAGGAAGGCGGGCTGCGCCTTCGACGGGCGAATGCGTTTGGCTGGCGCAGCATTGCCACTTTCATCGATGTCGATGATCGCAGGCATGCCGCTACGGCGCCGGAACGCCGCTCTGTGTCCACGGTGGAGCGCCTCCTCGGCTTCGTCGAGCAGCTTGAGTTCGTATTGCTGAGTCATAATCTGCGCCCGGGCGAAATGCGGGCGGCGTTCCTTGGTTAAGGCACCCCTTAGGCGGCCATCATCCATGAATCTGCGGGGGCCGCAATCGGATTACCCCAGACGCACCGGCAGGCCGAATTCTCTAAGCTTTTCCTTGGCTTGCGCGATAGTCGCCTCGCCGTAGTGAAAAATCGAAGCGGCCAGGACGGCGCTGGCATGGCCTTCCCGGACGCCGGCCACCAGGTCGTCCAGGTTTCCCACCCCGCCGCTCGCGATGACGGGCACGATGACGGCGTCCGCAACCGCACGGGTGAGGGACAGGTCGTAGCCCACGCGCGTGCCGTCGCGGTCCATGGACGTCAGCAGGATTTCACCGGCACCGAACTCCACGAGCTTGCGCGCATGCGCCACCGCATCGAGACCGGTCGGATTGCGCCCGCCATGGGTGAACACCTCGAACTTGCCGGGAGAAACCTGTTTCGCATCGATCGCTGCGACGATGCACTGGCTGCCGAACTTTTCGGCCGCCTCCCGCACGAATTCCGGCCGGCGCACGGCTTCGGTATTGACCGAGACTTTGTCGGCTCCGGCCAGCAGCAGGGAGCGGATGTCTTCGAGCATACGCACGCCGCCGCCGACCGTCAGCGGCATGAAGCAGACCGACGCCGTGCGGCGCACGACATCGAGCAAGATGCCGCGCTTCTCGTGGCTCGCCACGATGTCCAGGAAGCACAGCTCGTCCGCGCCCGCCTTGTCGTAAAGCATGGCCTGCTCGACAGGATCGCCCGCGTCTTTCAGATCGACGAAATTGACGCCCTTGACGACGCGACCGTCTTTCACGTCGAGGCAGGGGATGACACGAATCTTGAGCATATTGCGCTCTAAATCCTCCACTCGGTGCCCTTGACGAGCGCTTGATAGAAATCGGGATCGTAAGCGTCTTCGGGAGCGGCGCGCACCCTCGCGTCCAGAAATTGCGCGTCCTTGCCAACGAGTATCCGCCATTCGCCGGCGCGGACGCCGTCAAGGATGATCGTCGCGGCCTCGGCCGCCGTGGTGGGCGCGTTGTCCCGGAATGCCCTGGCCTGCGCCTCAACCAGTGCGCGCACCTGCTCGTCGGACAGTTTGGAGAGATCGGCGCCTTGCGCGGCCAGCGCCTTTCGCACCGCGGGCACATCGATCGATGTCTCGCTGCCGCTCAATATCTTGCGCGAATTTGCCACGATGTCCGTACCGATATGTCCCGGCATGACGACCGAGCATTTGATATGCGGTGCGTTCAGCGCGAGGTCGGTGATCAATGCTTCGGTAAATCCCTTCACGGCGAATTTCGCGGCGCAATACGCCGTATGCGGACGGCCCGGTCCGATGGAAGCCCAGAAGCCGTTGACGCTGCTGGTGTTGACGATGTGACCTTCGTTCGCCTTCATCAGAAGCGGCAGGAAGGCACGCACGCAATTGTAGACTCCTCCCCAACAAACATTGAACGTCTTCTCCCACTGCGCGCGATCTCCGGAAATGATGCTTCCGCCCCCGCCGATGCCGGCATTGTTGATCAGGAGGTGGATGTGATCGGTGTCGAGGTCGCGCTTCAGCGCTTCGGTCCATGCGAGCATCTGATCTTCCACGGACACATCGGCGACATAGGTCGATACGCGAGTACCTTGCGGTGCACTTGCCACGCATCGTTTTTTCGTCTCGGCCATGTTTTCCGCTGAGACATCGCACATGGCGACATTGCAGCCTTCGGCCACGAGCTGAAGCGCGAGCTCGCGCCCCATGCCCGTACCGCCGCCGGTGATGACGGCGGTCCTGCCCGCAAAATCCTTCATAGAGCCTCCCTTTGCGCCTTGGTCCTATTGCACGCGCCATTCGCCGTCATGAACTTCTCGTTCTGACGCGCGCGGCGACGTTCAACAGCGCGCGGCCGCACACGGCTTCGGTTGGAACGCCGGTCGTCTTGCACAGCGCTTCCGTATCGAGCAGCAGATCGAGCACTTCGCCAAGCGCGGCATCGTTCCAGCGCTGCGCCTGCGCCCTGAAAGAGGAGAGCCGTTGAAAATGAACGGGTGGGCGCATCCGCTTGATCGCGGTATCGATGCTCTCGCCGCGTGAGACCTGGGCCCTGGCAAGCGTGAGCCGCTGGAAATGCGACATCGCCATGCGCAGTATCGCAATTGGAGAGAAATCTGCGATCCATAGCCGTTCGAGCGCACGATCCAGTTTCGCCATGTCGCCCTCGCCTGCCGCATCGCAGACCTCGTCCACTCTCGCCTCCGTGTCGTCGCCGATCACGGCGCGAACATCTTCGATCGTCACCCGATCTCCGCCATGCGCATAAAGCGCGAGCTTCTCGATTTCGCGTCGGGAAACGCCGCGATCGGCGCCCATGGACGCAACCGCCTGATCGAGCGCATCGGGCGCGATCGCAAGGCCTTCGGCCTTCAGCGCGCTGCGCAGAATCTCGCCCAAGCCCGCATCGCTGTCCGCATAGCAGGCAATAGCCGCTGCGTTTTCCGCGTCTTCGAACGCTTCGCGCAGCCCGGAACCCTTGGCCAGGTCTCCGCCTTCGACGACGACCAATGCATCTCCGGGT